>NZ_JQFL01000076.1:0-3925 GCF_000764215.1 Pseudoalteromonas sp. ND6B | reverse complement strand
TGAATCGCCCCGTGTTTGCCAGAGACTCAATAACTTGAGAAACTGGAACTATGAAAAAATCAAATCGCTATACATCAGAATTTCGTGAACGTGCAATTAGGCTTGTTACCACACAACAGCATGAATACCCTTCTCTTTGGGCTGCGCTAGTATCGATTTCAGATAAACTGGGATGTACCCCAGAAACACTTAGAGCATGGGTCAAGAAATCTCAAGCTCAACCGTCTAAACCCTCTTCTAATACGCAATCAACTGAAGAACGCCTTGCCGTCTTAGAGCGCGAGAATAAAGAGCTCAAGCGAACGAATGATATCCTGAGGCAAGCTGCC
This sequence comes from Pseudoalteromonas sp. ND6B, assembly GCF_000764215.1. NCBI lineage: Bacteria > Pseudomonadati > Pseudomonadota > Gammaproteobacteria > Alteromonadales > Pseudoalteromonadaceae > Pseudoalteromonas > Pseudoalteromonas sp. ND6B. The sequence goes on along the minus strand of NZ_JQFL01000076.1, from coordinate 3,596 downwards.
GCTTTTTTCGCCCAAGCGGAGCTCGACCGCAAACAGAAGTAATAGTGGATTTTATTGATGCTTGCAGAGAGCATTACGGTGTCGAGTCAATTTGCAAGGAATTGCCGATTGCACCATCAACGTATTATTCTCATAAACAGATACAAAGAGAGCCTGAGCGACTGTCTAACCGCAAAAAGCGTGATGCTGAGCTGATAATACTCATTCGCGAAGTGTGGGAGGATAATATGTCAGTTTATGGTGCAAGAAAAATATGGAAGCAGCTACAGCTTGACGACCATCAAGTCGCCCGCTGTACAGTCGAACGATTGATGCGAGTTATGGGAATTCAAGGTGTTCGTCGGGGTAAAGCACATAAGACAACGATACCTGACGAGCAACAAGATAAGCCACTTGATTTAGTTAATCGTCAATTTACTGCTGAGCAGCCAAATCAACTTTGGGTAGCTGACATCACCTATGTTGCCACATGGAGTGGGTTTGTTTATGTCGCTTTCGTGATAGATGTTTTTTCACGATACATTGTAGGTTGGCGTGTATCAACGACAATGCACACAGAGCTTATTCTTGATGCGTTAGAGCAAGCTATTTGGCATCGTGGCAACCCCGAAGGGTTAATTCACCACAGCGACAGAGGCAGCCAATATTTGTCTATACGATACACTGAGCGACTTGCTGAAGCTGGAATTCAAGCGTCTGTAGGCAGTGTGGGTGACTCTTATGACAATGCATTGGCTGAAACAATAAATGGATTATTTAAAACAGAGATTATTCGCAGAAATGGCCCGTGGAAGAATGTTGATGCTGTTGAATACGCAACGTTAGAGTGGGTCAATTGGTTTAATAATCAACGCTTATTATCTTCAATTGGGTATATTTCACCAGCTCAATATGAAACAGACTACTATGATAATTTAAACGAGTCAGGTAAAGTGGCCTGACTTAAACAAACTGGTCTCCGATGAACTCGGGGCGATTCAACAGAAGCCCCACCGCTATCTCCAGAGCCATGCATACCTTCAAGTGGCAATGCATTTTCTGGTTCATCGAATTTGAATGCTAACCAGTTACCTTCCGCGCTTTCAATAATATTTTGAAACTGGTTCATCACACGAAGTGATTTAGTATCTGGGTCTTCGCCAGTTAATCCGTTCCCAGTAGCTCCTCTACCATAGACAGTAATTGTTTTACCTTTTTCACTTTTGCCTTTGTATATTTTGATTGGATTAACACCACTTACTTTTGATGATAATTTGATTAGTGCAATGTCACTTCTAGATTTGAAAAATCTCATTAAAGGCGCTAAATCGTCTTTAAGTAAACTTTTATTAGGTTCAGTGTAATCAGGGTGTATATGAACGCTTTCAATTTCATATGCTTTTGAACCAACTATTAGATCTTTACCAACATAATCATAAAAGATTGTGTGTGCTACGGTCAAAACCCATTGTGAATTTATTAATACACCATGACCTTCATGGGGCATATCAATTAGGTATTCAGGCATTTTATCAAGTACATAATTTTCAGGAGGAACATCATGTCTCTTCACAACAGCATTGCTGTATGTAGAAAATAAAATCATAGATAAGAGAAATAAAACTTTCATATTACATCCATGCTCATTAATGGGTAGCTAACAGCTTATTTAACACCATTTTGGTGGTTTATAACACACCTAAACGGCATATATTACCTACTCTGATAATTTAACCAATAAATACCTTTGTAAACAAGCAATTAAAATAGCGAGAAATTAAGCATGTTATTTTGCCCCAAAACGGCGGTTAATAATGTTATTGGACAAAATTAGATTTCTACTCAAAAAACCGGAATAAATTTAACTTTTTCAGTGTCCGGTTCTCGCTCTTTGCCGAAGTTCGGCTCAGTGCCCAGACTGTGTAAAAACTAATTTTTAATAAATTGTCTTGGGTATGTTCTTAGTTTAAAACCATCTAGGATGGTTGCGATCGATTTTTTCTCAGTATTGCAATTTTCTCCGCGCGAGCGAAACTGCTATAGCAACGCTACTCTAATCGCTTTACTTAGACCATTAACTCCCATAATTGTGAGCATTCTTCTGAAGTTGTAAGCCAGAACATGAAGACTTATTTCTGTACTCACGCTTTTTAAACCTCGTGTTAGTAAGTGGGTAGCTCCCATCCAGAGTTTAATTGTGCCAAAGGGGTGCTCAACAGTTTGCTTGCGATGAAGCATCAATTCAGGTTCATTCTTTAGCTTTTGAAGCATTTCTTCTGTCAGAATCTCATGCACCCACCGCCTTATTCGCCTAGGGTCTTTTTTAGAGTTAGTGCACTGACTTCTTATTTTACAATCTCGACAAGCAATGTGATTGAAGTAAACATCAAGGTATTTACCTTGCTCAAATACCTGCATTCGATTTTGAAGTTCATTACCAGCGGGGCATAAGTAAATATCTTTATTTGCATCGTATTTGAAGAGTGAGCGGTTAAATATCCCTTTCTTTTCAGAGGACGATGTATCCGTCTTGGGCATGATTGGCTCTGCACCCAAATCGATAGTATCTTTTATATCGGGCTGACTGAAGTAACCTTTATCTGCTAATACCCTTATATCTTCCTTGCGCAATGCTTTTTGTGCGAGTTTTGTCATTGACGCAAGCTGGCCTCTATCTGGCACGTTGGTCACCTCATGCGCCACTATAAGGTGGTGCTTGGTATCAACCGCACTTTGCACGTTATAACTCACAACTCTTGTAAAACCTTGAGTTTTCATTAAACGTGAATCAGGATCAGTAGTGGATATTTGCTTGTCAGGATGAGCTTCAACTTGTTCTTTAATCTCGTGTAGTTTTTTTAACTGGCTGCGAAAGTCAGCTAGCCTATCTTTTGTGGCTTTAATTTTTGTGACGTTAGCTTGCTCTTTATCGGCTTCATCAAGTAATTCAAGGTAACGTTCAATGTTCTTTTCGACTCGGTCGATGTGGAATTTAACTTTGCTTGGCGTAAAATTATTGCCTTTGTTGTTGCTAGCTTTAAACTTACTACCATCGATGGCAACAACTGGTTTCTCAAACATATTCAGACGACGGCAGACTTCAACAAACGTTTTGCACACATTTTTTATACCATCTCCGTTGTCTTTTCTAAAATCAGCAATCGTTTTAAAGTCGGGTGCCAATTTACCAAGTAGCCACATCAGTTCAATATTGCGTTGGCATTCGGTTTCTAATCGGCGGGATGATTGAATACGGTTGAGGTAACCATAAAGATACAGTTTTAATAATGTGGCAGGATGATACTTAGGGCGGCCTGTGGACTTTAAAGTTAATCCTTTAAACCCCAATTCAGCTAGATTTAGTTCCTCAATGAAAACATCAATCACTCTGACCGTATTATCTTCACTGACGTAATCTTCCAACGATTCTGGAAATAACGTTGATTGGTCACGACTTTCACCGCTTATAAACTTTGACATACTGCCTCAACCCTCAACTGAATCAATAGTCTAATTATATAAATATCAGTATATTAAGTGAACTAAATGTATAGATTAATAGATCATAAGCAGAACATACTTAGACCAAAAGGTGATCAGAGTTTTCACACAGTCTG
>NZ_JQFL01000075.1:0-7864 GCF_000764215.1 Pseudoalteromonas sp. ND6B | reverse complement strand
ATTCATTATAAGATTAAAGAAAATGGGCGCTACGTGAGTAAGGCTATTTATACCGTACTAGGTGTCAATATCGAGGGCCGCAAAGAGTTACTTGGTTTATATATCTCTGAAAGTGAAGGGGCTAACTATTGGCTATCAGTATTAACAGATTTACATAATCGTGGTGTATCCGATATTTTAATTGCCTGTGTTGATGGACTAAAAGGCTTCCCTGAAGCAATAGCAACAATCTATCCTGACGCCGAAGTGCAGGAGTGCGTTATTCATCAAATTCGTAATTCGATGAAGTATGTTGCTTCAAAGCACCAAAAAGAGTTTATGGCTGACTTGAAACCCGTTTATAAGGCAGCCACTAAAGATGCAGCAGAAGCCGCTCTCGCCGAATTAGATGCCAAATGGGGCAAGTTATACCCTATCGTTATCGAGTCTTGGCGTCGTAAGTGGGGCAATCTGTCGGTTTACTTCAAGTATCCAGATTACGTGCGTAAAGCTATTTATACCACAAATGCAATTGAAGCTGTACATCGCCAGTTTAGACGACTCACCAAGACTAAGGGAGCATTCCCTAATGAAAACAGCTTGATGAAATTATTGTATGCAGGCATATTGAATGCCTCGAAGAAATGGACAATGCCAATCCATAATTGGAATCTGACATTGTCGCAATTGGCCATCCACTTCGAAGGTAGGTTAGATGGTGTGCTAGATATTTAGCAACTTAGGCTGACACAGAATTCTGAACGCCCTCGTTTAAATATCAGCTGAACGTGTTTAAATTAGAACACAATTAATTTAAGGTTTTTATGTCTAGTGTAAGTCGGTTATTCACAATTATTTTTAGTCTTTTGTTTATTGAGTCTATAGGTATTGGTCTTTATTTTGGCACCCTGACAGAAGCATTTCTTGTCGGCTTACCGTTATGTTTGCTCCCCATTTGGCTTTTAAAAACCCAACCCGATAGCAAAATGACACCGCATGTTGTTGCGGCTGCAATTATGATGTTTTCATTTTTACATATTCAACAAGCCTATGGCCTTATTGAAGTGCATTTCGAAATATTCATTTTCTTAGCCATGCTAATAATGTTCATAGAGTGGCGAGTGTTTATTACCGCTATTGTGTTTGTAGCTATACACCATTTATCTTTTTACTATTTGCAAACACAAAATACTGGTTTTTACGTATTTGATCCAGACCGACTCGCCTTTTCAACAGTGCTTATTCACGCAGCGTATGCCATTGTGGAAGCGCTTGTAGCTGGTTTTATTGCCGTAACATTAAATCGCGAACGCCGTGCGGGTCTATCGTTAAGTTATGCCACAGAGCAAATAATGCAAGATCCAAATCAAGTTAAGCTTTCTATGCGAGCAGATGACACAACAAGCAAAGCGGTAGTTGGTTTTAATACTTTGCTTGAGTACTTATCAGATGTGATTAAGCAAGTTCAAGTTCAGTCAGACTCTTTAAAAAATAACTCTAAAGAGCTTATTCATGTTCATGATGAGTTAGCCAATAGCGCGCAGCAACGAAACGCGCAAACAGATGATATTGCTAATTCAGGCGCACAAGTTGCGCATGGTTTTAAGTTAGTTGAACAAGAAAGCGATACTTTAAAACAACAAGTTAATAGCATTACTGAATCAGCCAATGTTGCGCTGGAAGAAGTATTACAAACCGACAGAAAAAGCACCGAGCTACTCACCTTGTTAACAAACACTGAAGAGCAGTTAAGCCATTTAGTGGCCGCTGGGGATGTTATTACTAGTTTACTCAATGAAATTTCAGGCATAGCCGACCAAACTAATTTATTAGCCCTTAATGCTGCAATAGAGGCCGCACGAGCGGGTGAGCATGGCCGAGGGTTTGCTGTTGTTGCCGATGAAGTACGCTCGCTTGCAAATAGCAGCCAAGCAACAACAACCAAAATAGCGTCTACGCTTACTGATCTGGTAAATAATAGTCGCACGTCAACTCAGTCGATGAATCAATGTGTAGAATTTGTGGTTGATTTAACAAAAATAAGCGCAACGATGAAAGAGAATATTTCGTCAATGAGTGATCAAATTCAAGCGGTATCTGCCAGCACTAACTCAGTAGCTCAAGTGGTTGCCGAACAGGCTGGAAATACAGAGCAAATAGCAATGAGTACAGATCAAATGCGCCAAAACCAGTATCAAGAGACTAAAATAGTTGAGCAGTTAACGGCTAAAGTGCAGCTGATAGACGTAAGTATTGATGTATTAGAGCAAAGTATTGCAAAATTTAAGTAAGTCTCGTTATTTCACCATTAGCTTAGTTTGTATATGGCTTGCTTTTGTTGTGTCGGCACTTGTTTACTTTCAGCTAGGGCAGCTAAAGCCCTTTGATGAGGGTAATATGCTTAAACAGCAAAACTGGTTTTCGCAATTTAAAAACCAAGTACTGTGGCAAAACAAAGACAGTGCTCAACTTGTGATTATTACGCAAGAAAATTGCGGCTGTACAATTCAAGCACAGCCTCATTTATCAGCCCTGCAACGCTTTGCTACAAACCAAGGTGTTGAAGTGCAAAATTTTGTATTAAATAATGAGTTAAAGTCAGTGGTCCCTGCCACACCTGCCGCCGTTTTAATTGATAAAAATGGTGAGTTTGTTTATGCAGGGCCTTTATCTGAAGGGCTGGCATGCTCTCAAGGTAGTGGCTTTGTGGAAACCGTTATTAGTAATTTACAGGCCGGATTTAACTCATCATTATTAATAGCGGATACAAAAGGCTGCTATTGTGTAAATAACGCCTAAATCATATACCCTTATATAAAAAGCGCTTACGACTAACTTGTATAAAAGTAGCTAAGCGCTTTTTATTGTTTAACGATTAAAGAGTGATTTAAACGTTATTTAATCATTATATAGTCACTAAACCATAAATACCCAACAGTACAAAAACACTGGCTGCTATCGCTCTTACGGTATTTAATGGAATTCTTTTTAGTAACGCCTTACCGGCATAAATAACAGGGACATTGGCAATTAACATGCCTACTGTAGTACCCACCGTAACCCAAAGTACTGATTGATATTGTGCACCGAGCAACACGGTTGCAATTTGTGTTTTGTCCCCAATTTCAGCAATAAAAAATAAGATTAAGGCCACTAAAAATGCACCATAGCGGTCGTATTTATGGCTCACTTCTTCATCTTTATCTGGAATAAGTAGCCACAGCCCTACCACAATAAAGCTTATATTGACTATCCAAGGTAAGTATTCGACGGCAAAGTTCCCGCTTAGCCAATCACCAAACCATGCAGATAAACCATGATTAATAATAGTAGCAGCGAGAATGCCTAAAATAAGTGCAATTTTATTATGAAAGCGAGCAGCTAATAGTAAAGATAAAAGCTGGGTTTTATCGCCTATTTCAGCAAGGGCAACAGTGACGGTAGAGGTTAAAAAAATATCCATTAATATAATCTTCAGGCGGGAATACTAAACCAAGGCAAACAGCTATCTCCCGCCATGAGGATAGTGTCTACCTAGGTCTCGCCGATAACGCTTGCTACAACATTACAAACTTACCATGCACATGAGGTGCAATTATGTTGATAAGTTTACTCATTACTGAGCGGGCTACTCCCCTAAGAGGGCAGCTATTATTCCACAAAGTTTAAAGCAGGTAAATATATGCGGGTAACTTTTAAATTTAAAGGTGGCTTTGTGGCGTTAGTGCACAAATAAACTTGTTTTTGGCTATCAAGTTAGCTGTAATAATAAACAGAAGGAAGTTGAACAATTTGAAATTATATGCACGTGTAAAGGAATTTAAATATGCAATCAACAGTCGTTAAATCAACAATGGCAACCATTCAAAATGGAGTTATGAAAGCGGACGGAAAGTTTTGGATTACGCAAACTGACTTAAATTTTGAACCTTTTAATGAAAAATTAGGGTTAGAACCATATACAATTGCCCGTGATACAATTTTAAAAGTGGTTGAATGTAAAGGCAAAGGCGCAGGCCTTGTTCCAATAACAGCTGATGCGATAGAGGTTTTCACGCAAGATGGCAGCTCGTATCAGTTTATACTCTCAAACCCCAGTGATTGGATAAATATATTGTCAAATCAAACTAGTGCTTAAAGTAACAAGCATGCCATCAATTAATAATTTTAATTGATGGCAAATAAGGCTTTCATTTAAGGTATAACTCCTAACATGCGGCAAAATGAAAGTACCTAAACTTTAAATACATTAACTTGCCCTTGTAGCATTGCCGCAAGCTGTGCGAGTTCTTGCGATGCCTGTGCATTTTGCTGTGAGCTTTCGCTAACCGACGTGATACTCGCGCTAAACTCATTAATATTACTGCTTAGCTCATTTGCGACCATTTTTTGCTCCTGAGTTGCGGTTGATATTTGAGTATTCATATCTGCAATTTCAGTAACTTCACGGTTAATTTCGCTGAGCACCTGCGAAGAATAATTAGCATGGTCAACACTCTCTTTAGCGCTGCTTTCAGCGTTACCCATGGCATTAACAGCTTGCTGAGCCATGCCTTGTAGTTTAGTGATCATTTCATTAATGCTAGCGGTTGCCTTTTGAGTATTGTGAGCAAGTTGCCTTACCTCATCGGCTACAACGGCAAAACCACGACCAGAATCGCCAGCTCTTGCTGCTTCAATAGCTGCATTTAAAGCTAACAAGTTAGTTTGCTCAGCAACGCTTTGAATCATCATAACAACTTGGTTTATATCATTGGTTTGTGTATTTAGATCTGTGATGAGCTGCGTATTAGTATTAACTAAAGTTGAAAGCGTATTTATTGACTCTATATTATCAGCAACAGCTTGTTGCCCTTGGACTGCCTTAATGTCGGCACTTGTTGCCTTGTCGGAGGTTGTTTGCGCGTTTTGAGCAACTTGTTCTATTGCACTGCTCATTTGAGTAATTGCAGTTGCAATCATAGCCGATTGTTGCTCTTGCTGCGTTGCTGTACTGGCAACCTGAATACTAATAGAGTTCATTTCTTCAGCTGCAGAGGCAAGTGTCAGCGTTGCGCCTGCCATATCTTTTACTAAACCTTGGATCCGAAGTAGCATATCATTAAAGTTAGATGCGGTATCTGCAATCTCATCCTTACCTTGAACCTCAGCACGAGCTGTTAAATCAGCATTGGTCGCAATGTGCGTTATGGTATCGCGTAATGACATTAATGGATTTTGTATCGAGGAATAAATAAAGTAAGCAACAATCAGTAACAGTAAAATCAATATCGCGATTGTCACACTCATTATCAATTTTATAAATTGATAATTCTCATCAGCTTTAACTTTAAAATCATTTGCTTCTTTAAGTTGTAAATTAATTAAAGCTTGGTAGCTGGCACTCAGCGGATCAAATAATTGGTAAAGCTCATAAACAAATTGCTTTTGTGGGATTAGTAAAAACTCACCACTATTAATACTTACAATTAAATTATTTAAGTGCGTAAGCACGGGCTGTAGTTTACTTTCTACATTGTCTACTAAGCGCTTCTCTTCAGCTGTTAGCTGTGTGCTCAGGTAGGCTTTCCATTCATCATCAGCCGTATTTCTAGCATCATTAATATTAGCTAAAAGCGCTGATTTGGTAATAGACTCAGCACGATACTTGTGAAGTAAGTCAACAATATTTACAGCGTAATTATCAGACACATGTTTAATTTGCTTAAGTGGTACGACACGATCGTCGTATAAACTATCAATCCCTGCTACTAACCTTCCCATTGTGTTTATTGAAAAAAACGATGTAATTAAAAAAATCATAATTGGTAGCAATGCAAGCACGGCTAAACGGGTACGCACAGAATAATTGTTTAACATAGTTATCCAAAATTACAGCAATAATAAAAAAGTATAATATGGATAAAAAATTTTACTGAATTTTTATATGAAAATTATTCAGGGTTTATAATTCTTGCGCTTTAAGTTAATAACTCAAGTCTCATTTCAAAAAGCTTTTACTCGCATAATCCAATCAATCTTTATTATTGTTACTGCAGATAGGGAGGTAGGTAATCTTGTCATTTTTTGCAAAACGCCAAGCAAATTATGTGTGATTGAACTGCGCTTAGAGCGAGAAGCAGACGGTCAGGTAAACTCGTTTTTGGACAAAAATGAGTTATGACGAATGCGTGCTTTGTGCCCAGACTGTGTAAAAACTAATTTTTAATAAATTGTCTTGGGTATGTTCTTAGTTTAAAACCATCTAGGATGGTTGCGATCGATTTTTTCTCAGTATCACAATTTTCTCCGCGCGAGCGAAACTGCTATAGCAACGCTACTCTAATCGCTTTACTTAGACCATTAACTCCCATAATTGTGAGCATTCTTCTGAAGTTGTAAGCCAGAACATGAAGACTTATTTCTGTACTCACGCTTTTTAAACCTCGTGTTAGTAAGTGGGTAGCTCCCATCCAGAGTTTAATTGTGCCAAAGGGGTGCTCAACAGTTTGCTTGCGATGAAGCATCAATTCAGGTTCATTCTTTAGCTTTTGAAGCATTTCTTCTGTCAGAATCTCATGCACCCACCGCCTTATTCGCCTAGGGTCTTTTTTAGAGTTAGTGCACTGACTTCTTATTTTACAATCTCGACAAGCAATGTGATTGAAGTAAACATCAAGGTATTTACCTTGCTCAAATACCTGCATTCGATTTTGAAGTTCATTACCAGCGGGGCATAAGTAAATATCTTTATTTGCATCGTATTTGAAGAGTGAGCGGTTAAATATCCCTTTCTTTTCAGAGGACGATGTATCCGTCTTGGGCATGATTGGCTCTGCACCCAAATCGATAGTATCTTTTATATCGGGCTGACTGAAGTAACCTTTATCTGCTAATACCCTTATATCTTCCTTGCGCAATGCTTTTTGTGCGAGTTTTGTCATTGACGCAAGCTGGCCTCTATCTGGCACGTTGGTCACCTCATGCGCCACTATAAGGTGGTGCTTGGTATCAACCGCACTTTGCACGTTATAACTCACAACTCTTGTAAAACCTTGAGTTTTCATTAAACGTGAATCAGGATCAGTAGTGGATATTTGCTTGTCAGGATGAGCTTCAACTTGTTCTTTAATCTCGTGTAGTTTTTTTAACTGGCTGCGAAAGTCAGCTAGCCTATCTTTTGTGGCTTTAATTTTTGTGACGTTAGCTTGCTCTTTATCGGCTTCATCAAGTAATTCAAGGTAACGTTCAATGTTCTTTTCGACTCGGTCGATGTGGAATTTAACTTTGCTTGGCGTAAAATTATTGCCTTTGTTGTTGCTAGCTTTAAACTTACTACCATCGATGGCAACAACTGGTTTCTCAAACATATTCAGACGACGGCAGACTTCAACAAACGTTTTGCACACATTTTTTATACCATCTCCGTTGTCTTTTCTAAAATCAGCAATCGTTTTAAAGTCGGGTGCCAATTTACCAAGTAGCCACATCAGTTCAATATTGCGTTGGCATTCGGTTTCTAATCGGCGGGATGATTGAATACGGTTGAGGTAACCATAAAGATACAGTTTTAATAATGTGGCAGGATGATACTTAGGGCGGCCTGTGGACTTTAAAGTTAATCCTTTAAACCCCAATTCAGCTAGATTTAGTTCCTCAATGAAAACATCAATCACTCTGACCGTATTATCTTCACTGACGTAATCTTCCAACGATTCTGGAAATAACGTTGATTGGTCACGACTTTCACCGCTTATAAACTTTGACATACTGCCTCAACCCTCAACTGAATCAATAGTCTAATTATATAAATATCAGTATATTAAGTGAACTAAATGTATAGATTAATAGATCATAAGCAGAACATACTTAGACCAAAAGGTGATCAGAGTTTTCACACAGTCTG
>NZ_JQFL01000074.1:0-6647 GCF_000764215.1 Pseudoalteromonas sp. ND6B | reverse complement strand
GGTCTAAGTAAAGCGATTAGAGTAGCGTTGCTATAGCAGTTTCGCTCGCGCGGAGAAAATTGCAATACTGAGAAAAAATCGATCGCAACCATCCTAGATGGTTTTAAACTAAGAACATACCCAAGACAATTTATTAAAAATTAGTTTTTACACAGTCTGTGCCAACAGCGGACGCTGGTAACTCCCGTGCAGGAGCGAAACTTAAATGTGTCGAATTGACACGCTTGTTATGCATTATTGCCACCACCCTTGATAAGGATCGAACTTTAGAACTAATTCATTAGGGGAAAATGAGTGAGTAATTTTTACTGATACATCTCTAAATTCGGAACCATCGTTTCTCCTAATATACAGATTCTCTGTATTTACGATCCCAAGCAACCCAGTTGGATCTTCAATATTTCCGTCCTTAGAAATTGAGTTTGACCACGTTACTGGAATTTGCTGATTATCTTGATCATATACTTTTACGGTTGTTACAAATACTTTTCGAGCAGATTTATTGAAAAGTGCTGTACGTACTAAGGGGTCATTATGAGCTTTTTCAGAAAGCCCCACCTGATGCAAGCGTCCTGCTATTAACGTTTCATCCGACTTAATCTCATCGTATATACGTTTAGAAAGGAAGTAACTAAAGCATGCTGAAACAGCAGCGACTACCGCAGCAGATGCTGCGATAATTGTAGTTATGTTCGTGGTTGTGATATCTAGCATATTTGAGTTATCTCGCTACTTTGATTGAGGTGTGCATAACAGTGTAATAGTACGGTCCCTGCGGTCCATATATTAGTTTTTAAAGCCAAACGGGTAAAATCTTGACTTCAGACATTTAAATTCTAACTGTCCGATTATCGATCACAGCTGAACTTCGCAAAAGTGCCATGAGCGGAAGTTAGATACGCACAATTTTTTGTCCTTATTTAATTTCTTATTAGCAGTCAATTACGACTTTCTAGAAATTATCGTTCTTATAAATGCAGCTGACATATGTAACGCTAATTCTGCATCCATCTCGCCAACGCCTGACATTTTATTACTACCATGCCTTACCGCTGGTTCAGCATTTGTATATGCATAAAACTTCTCAAAAACTGTTACAAGCATAGGAGAAATAAGTTGCTCCCTTTTCATTGCCTTTAGTGCGTCACCTAGCGTAGCGCATTTGGGATAGATAGTTTTACAAACACTCTCAACTGCACTTACGGACTCTTTAATTGAATTCTCAGGATCCTTACTTGGGCTCAATATATAAGATCGAGCTTTGGAATAATGGACTCTTGCGGGTTCAAATTTATCCTGCAAAGTAGAGTCTATAGCTGATACTCTTGTTTCAAGATCTTTGGGAAGTGAGGTCTCTAATTTACCAGCATCATTCAATTTCCACTGAATTTTATGCTGCGAAAATAAATCATTTACCTTTTGCCTATATGACGGAAACATAAATGATTCGAATCGCGAGTTTTCCCATGCTGAGCTGTACTCTATTTCCTGTTCTTTAATCTTTATCGCTGTAATTTCAACAAAGTCATAAAATTGATACCATTCGAGATTCATAAGTCTGCATTTCAATGCATCCCAACATGTCCATGAGTCAAAATCTTCGGAGTCAGTTTCGTGCCCATTTTCTGCACATAACCTTTCAATTAAGTCTTTAACTCCCAGCGGTTTTGATTCTTCATTCTTTTGACGGCTATCACCATCAATATAAAGGAGAGGCTCCAAAACATTAATAAAGAAAAGGCTTTTCAACCAATTTGGCGCTTCTTCGCTAATTGGTTCATTTTTATACTCTGGGTCAAAACCAAATCTATGGGAAAACTTCATACCTTTCCTTAACTACTAACATTTTAGTATTTATACGATACGCAATTTGTGTTGCATAATCGCTTGTTGGGCTGAGTCGCTATCTGTTCGATGTGTCAGGATAGGTGTTGTTTAAGCTATGGGAGTTTGCTTTTAGAGGTTTTAGCTAAATCAGCTTACTTATTTCCCTACATTGCTCAGCGTTAACTATGTATCCATTACACCTAAAGTTTGCTCAATAAGCAATTACATTTATCCAATTTCAATGACCGGTTATCGCTCAAAAAAGCCCTTGAAAAGTTGCTCATTTAGCAATCTAGGTTAACACTATCAAGAAAACAGGTGTATATTTCCGAAAACGACCTTTGAAGCCATAGAAACGGAAGTTTGCTTTCGAAATATAGCAATACAGGCTTTAAAACCGGAAGTTTACTTCCGTTTTGTGCTTTAAGATTATAAGCTTGTATCTAGTAAAAGCTGAGAAGTCCAAACTCGTTTCTGCCCCAAAACGAGTTAACGTAAATACTCTATAGGTCAGCTTTGAGCGAAAAGCAGACAAACAAGTTAATCATCTTAAGGACGGCAATTCCGACAAAGCAGACATACGAACGAAGAATTATATTACTGTATTTTGCTGCTAAAACCCTTCAACATCAACTTCCTCTATCCGTCGGCCACGTGCGCAGGCTGTGTAAAAACTATTTTCAGCCCATTATTTGAACAAAAATAGATGTAAATATGTGTCTTACATTAAAATCTGACCAAGTTTCATAACTAAGGAAACTTACATTTTACGTAGCATTGCGTTATTAATTGGGTTGTTGAAGTTTTTACACAACCTGAGCCAATTGCAGACGTTCGTGGTCATAGCGATTCAGGAGCAATAAGCCTAAGTTTTAGCAAATTAGGATGATGTCTCTGCAACTGATGTAAGGCACTTTTTAGTTGGTAGAGCACCTTACCGTAAGTCGTTATTGCCAACCTTTTTTCCGATATCCCAGAGCGGGTAATATAACGGCACAGCCTGACGCAAGTCCTTGCTCTGCCATAGGTGCATTGGTTTGCGAGATAAAGACCTTTCGTCATTGCCGTCCCCATTCCTTTCCACCCATTTCTACCAACCGAGACGCGGCTCGTCGAAAGGAAAAGGCGAGATCATTGGCGGCCGATAATTGTGCCAGTGACACGCCACTTAGACCCGTCGCCGACCACTCAAATTGTTCACCCTCTTTGGTGCGAATCATGGTCGTCGCAAAGAAACTCGAGTTTCCCCCCTTCTCACTGACAAACAACTCTTCATTTCCATCACTGCTTTCAACTTGCGCTTCAAACTCGACAAATAATTCATCGAGCGGAACTTTTGCCGCTAGCACCAAGCGGGTGCGAGATTCATAACACACGTCAATGAGGGTCACGAATCGTCGCGCTTCGTCGAGGTGATTGGCGTCTAATTGCGGCACCCGGTCCATGATGAGGACCTGAAATCGGTCGCAGAGGAAAATATAATCGGCCGCGCCGAGTGGTTGGTAGCATAACTCGGAAAAGTCAAACCAGGCGCACCGGTCATTCAATCGGGCGACCTGGACGGTGCGACCGAAGGGTATGTGAATGGCCTCGGCCTCAGTTCCGGATGCAGTGCCACCAAATATTTCTTCCAACTGCGCCTGCATGTTGTTGTTACTATTATTATCGCCATGAACATCCTTGTTTGACCAAAAATAGGATTGACCATCAGCTCGAGTTTCGAGTCGATAATCCTTGGTGGAACCCTCCATGGAAATAATGTCGAACGTGTGTTTTAACATGTCTATGAATGGCAAAAAAAGGGATCGGTTAATGCCTCCCTTATACAAGGCATCGGGGGAGCGATTCGAGGTGGCCACTACCACAACATTCCAATCCAATAATAATAGAAATAGTCTTTTCAAAATCATGGCATCGGCAACGTCTGTCACTTGAAATTCATCGAAACAGAGGAGTTGGGCTTCTTGTGCCAATTGTTGCGCAATGATGGGAATCGCATCACCTCTGGGGTGCTTCTGTTTGTAAACAAAGATTCGATGATGGACGTCTAGCATGAATTCATGAAAGTGGACGCGGCGTTTGGTAATCTTTGCGTGTTTGTGGCTGTCATTATTACAGCAAGAATCATCATCAGGAACAATAACCGACGCGTAAAAGAGATCCATTAGAAAGCTCTTGCCGACCCCGACCGGTCCATGAATGTACATGCCTCGCGGTGGTGGACCAAAAGTCCACAAATGGAACTTCTTTCGAAGAAAGGACTGGGCGGATGCCAGGGATCGCGCCAGCAACAGTGGACTGCTGCTTGTATAGCTGCTCTCTGTCGAATCGTCGGTGCGCACGGGTACTGGTGGGAGCGAGGCAAGAGACTCGTGCAGGGCATCGAATTTTGCCGCCAGAGCGACTTGCGCGTCATCTCGTCGCACCTCCCCCGCGTCCACCTTGAGTTCATAAGCCGCTGTCACGGGGCCTGTCGAGAAGCACGGCCGAGCGACGCGATGTTGTGCTATTTTCGTCTTCATCATCGTCTTCATCATCATCGTCTTCATCATGGAGCTGATGAGTTTATCAACATGATGGTATGGTACACTAGATTTCTGTATGGGTATCAAATGGATTTGTATTAGAGACTCAAGTTTCGGAGTTCAACTTGAAGCCCAATACAGCATAACTAACTGAATAATATAAATAAAATTAGCCTTATTATGGTAAAATTTTTGTTATCTAGATAAAACACGAAACCACTCAAGGGCTATAAAATGAACCCAGACACAACCCCCTCTATTTTTAACGACAGATTTGCTCACACGCGCCGATATTTAAGTCGACAACCTGTTTAGTACAATGTGGTAACGCCTAGGCTTCAGAGTATAGGTAAAATAAAACGTCATTTTTCCTAAAATTAAAATACATGATGCCTCATGTTTTCCATATTGACATCTATTTTATATTCTTAAGGGAGTGAAAGTCGGCTATTTTTCGTATATTAATCAAATGTTTCCACGTAATTAAGAATTCAAGACAAGCGGCTCCTAAAGTTGTGCAAACCAGTTTTGAATATTACTTTTATTTAAACAGGCTTATCTGAGGCCAAGTTTGATTAATCGTATGATGATTCTTCGCTCAATATAGTCTGATAGTTCGAATTTTCTAGCGTCAGCTTTAGGTCGATTTAAGCCTTTTCTAGACTAGAACCTGATGTCGGCTTTTGGCACAGACTGTGTGAAAACTCTGATCACCTTTTGGTCTAAGTATGTTCTGCTTATGATCTATTAATCTATACATTTAGTTCACTTAATATACTGATATTTATATAATTAGACTATTGATTCAGTTGAGGGTTGAGGCAGTATGTCAAAGTTTATAAGCGGTGAAAGTCGTGACCAATCAACGTTATTTCCAGAATCGTTGGAAGATTACGTCAGTGAAGATAATACGGTCAGAGTGATTGATGTTTTCATTGAGGAACTAAATCTAGCTGAATTGGGGTTTAAAGGATTAACTTTAAAGTCCACAGGCCGCCCTAAGTATCATCCTGCCACATTATTAAAACTGTATCTTTATGGTTACCTCAACCGTATTCAATCATCCCGCCGATTAGAAACCGAATGCCAACGCAATATTGAACTGATGTGGCTACTTGGTAAATTGGCACCCGACTTTAAAACGATTGCTGATTTTAGAAAAGACAACGGAGATGGTATAAAAAATGTGTGCAAAACGTTTGTTGAAGTCTGCCGTCGTCTGAATATGTTTGAGAAACCAGTTGTTGCCATCGATGGTAGTAAGTTTAAAGCTAGCAACAACAAAGGCAATAATTTTACGCCAAGCAAAGTTAAATTCCACATCGACCGAGTCGAAAAGAACATTGAACGTTACCTTGAATTACTTGATGAAGCCGATAAAGAGCAAGCTAACGTCACAAAAATTAAAGCCACAAAAGATAGGCTAGCTGACTTTCGCAGCCAGTTAAAAAAACTACACGAGATTAAAGAACAAGTTGAAGCTCATCCTGACAAGCAAATATCCACTACTGATCCTGATTCACGTTTAATGAAAACTCAAGGTTTTACAAGAGTTGTGAGTTATAACGTGCAAAGTGCGGTTGATACCAAGCACCACCTTATAGTGGCGCATGAGGTGACCAACGTGCCAGATAGAGGCCAGCTTGCGTCAATGACAAAACTCGCACAAAAAGCATTGCGCAAGGAAGATATAAGGGTATTAGCAGATAAAGGTTACTTCAGTCAGCCCGATATAAAAGATACTATCGATTTGGGTGCAGAGCCAATCATGCCCAAGACGGATACATCGTCCTCTGAAAAGAAAGGGATATTTAACCGCTCACTCTTCAAATACGATGCAAATAAAGATATTTACTTATGCCCCGCTGGTAATGAACTTCAAAATCGAATGCAGGTATTTGAGCAAGGTAAATACCTTGATGTTTACTTCAATCACATTGCTTGTCGAGATTGTAAAATAAGAAGTCAGTGCACTAACTCTAAAAAAGACCCTAGGCGAATAAGGCGGTGGGTGCATGAGATTCTGACAGAAGAAATGCTTCAAAAGCTAAAGAATGAACCTGAATTGATGCTTCATCGCAAGCAAACTGTTGAGCACCCCTTTGGCACAATTAAACTCTGGATGGGAGCTACCCACTTACTAACACGAGGTTTAAAAAGCGTGAGTACAGAAATAAGTCTTCATGTTCTGGCTTACAACTTCAGAAGAATGCTCACAATTATGGGAGTTAATGGTCTAAGTAAAGCGATTAGAGTAGCGTTGCTATAGCAGTTTCGCTCGCGCGGAGAAAATTG
>NZ_JQFL01000073.1:0-22332 GCF_000764215.1 Pseudoalteromonas sp. ND6B | reverse complement strand
CCCCGAGGCTATAACTTAGCCATCACTAGTAATTGTAGTAATCAGCTCGCTCAGCACTTGCTCAGCTTTGTCTGTGTCTACTTGGCAAGTACCGGCATTTAAATGGCCGCCGCCACCGTATTTAAGGCATAACTCGCCAACATTAGTATTGGAGCTGCGGTTGGTGATTGATTTACCAATGGCGTACACCACATTTTGCTTTTTAAGCCCCCACATTTTATGAATTGAGATATTACACTCGGGGAACATGGCATAAATAACAAAGCGATTAGTGGCGAATATGGTCTCTTCTTCGGTTAAATTAAGTACCACTAAGTTGTCGTGTACTGATGAGCAGCGGTCTATTTGCTCTTTAGCTTGTGCGTTGTGCTCGTGGTATAACGCAACACGCTCGGCAACATCTTCCATTGCTAGTATTTGTTCTATGCTGTGATCTTTACAGGCGTCAATTAACTTCATCATTAACTGGTAATTAGAAATTTTGAATTCACGAAAACGGCCAAGTCCTGTGCGCGCATCCATAATAAAGTTCATTAATACCCAGTCTGTTGGGTTTAAAATTTCGTCTTTTGAAAATTGTGCAGAATCCCCTTTATCAACCGCTTCCATCATGTCAGTTGAAATATTAGGGAATTTCTCTGCACCGCCATAATAGTCGTATACAACGCGTGCTGCAGAGGGCGCATCTGGGTCAATAATGTGGTTTTTAATATCGCTTTCGTTACGAACGGTTTCACTCAAGTGGTGATCAAATGCAATATGACAACCGGCAACATAGGGGAGGTTAGTGGTAATGTCGTTGCTGGTAATGGCTATTTTACCGTCTTGCATGTCTTTTGGATGCACAAATAAAATATCGTCGATTAAATCTAAATCTTTAAGTAATACGGCACACACTAGGCCGTCAAAATCGCTTCGAGTGACAAGTCTATATTTATTATTGCTCATTTTCGGTCCATTTTTGTTTGTTTATTAATCTGAGTGTAGCAGTTTAAACTCCATTTTATATACCAGTTTTTAACTTAAAAAAAGCCAAAACAATGGTTTTGGCTTTGAGTAGCAAGTGTGTATTAGTGATGTGTTATGCGCCTGGGCCACATTCCATACAATGGTTAATAATGTCTGGGCCAAATTTTAATTTAGCGTTTAAATCACGTAGTGCAGTGCGTAGGCCTTCTTCAATAACAGGGTGATAAAAAGGCATATCAAGCATTTGTGGTACAGTCATTTTGTTTTGTACAGCCCATGCTAATAAATGAGCAATGTGCTCTGCTTGAGGGCCAATAAATTCAGCACCTAAAAATAAGCCTGTGCCGTGCTCGGCATACACACGCATGT
Organism: Pseudoalteromonas sp. ND6B; assembly: GCF_000764215.1. Taxonomy (NCBI): domain Bacteria; kingdom Pseudomonadati; phylum Pseudomonadota; class Gammaproteobacteria; order Alteromonadales; family Pseudoalteromonadaceae; genus Pseudoalteromonas; species Pseudoalteromonas sp. ND6B. The sequence goes on along the minus strand of NZ_JQFL01000073.1, from coordinate 20,994 downwards.
GGCCTTTGTTTTTTAGCATAACGCGGCTACGGCCTTGGTTTTCAAAGCTGACTTCGCCTATTTCAAAGCACTCACAGCTGCCTAATCGTTGGCTAATTTCTTTAAAGCTTTCACCAACCATGGCTATTTGTGGGTCGCTAAACACAGCGGCAATTTTAGCGCGGCGTAAACCCGTACGTACATGAGGGTAGCGGCCTGCGTTTTGCCCTGCGATTGTTCCTTGATCGGATGCTTCGTGAAGCAAAGGGATCATGTTACTAGCATCGCCAGCAATAAATATGTGGGAGTTGCCACATTGCATAGTGTGGGCATCAGCGAGTGGTACGCCACGTTCATCAAGCTCTATGCCGGTGTTTTCTAACCCTAGTTTATCGGTGTTAGGTACTCGCCCGGTTGCAGCCAGAACATAGTCAAACTGCTCGGTGTGTTTAACACCTTGTTTGTCGGTATAGGTTAGCTCTGCTTTATTACCTACTTGTTTCATATCTGAAACGTTTGAGTCGGTATCAACATAAAATTCTTCTGCGAATACGGTATTAGCGTAATCTTTAACTACTGGATCGGTTAATGGGCCTATGGCACCACCTACACCAAAGAGTTTTACCTTTACACCCAATCTGTGTAACGCTTGGCCAATTTCAAGGCCTATAACACCTGGGCCAAATACGGCTACTGATTCTGGTAAATCATCCCAGTCGAATACATCGTCATTAATAATCAGTCGGTCGCCAAAGTTATTAAATACGCCAGGGTAAGATGGGCGTGAACCTGTTGCTATTACAAAGCGTTTAGCAGTGATTATGGTGTGCTCATCTATTTGCACGCGGTTGGCGTCTAAAAACTGTGCATAGCCACGAATTTTATCTTCGCTAGGTATTTCATCTACGGCTTCTACTACGAATCCTGCAAAGCGATCGCGCTCACTTTTAACTCGTGCCATAACGGCTTTACCGTCAATAACCGGTTTTGAGCTGTGAACACCAAAGGCAGGGGCCATTTCTATTGAATGGGCGGCTTCTGCTGCGGCAATCAATAATTTACTTGGCATGCAACCAACACGTGCGCAGGTTGTACCGTATGGGCCAGATTCAATCATAAGTACGTTTTGAGTAAATTGTTTAGCATTACGATAGGCACTTAAACCAGCGGTACCTGCACCTATAACAACAACGTCGGTTTGCAATTCTTTCATAGTGTTTTTCCTTTAGTAAACAGGGGCGTTGCAGCCCCTATTTTATTTACTTAATTAAGCAAAGTATTTTTCTAGGTCGTCTGAGCCACCAATGTGCTTACCGCCAATAAATACTTGTGGTACGGTTTCACGGCCCGATACCGCTTTAAGGCTGGTAAGTGATGCGCCAGCACCCATTACGATTTCTTCAAATGCAAAGCCTTTAGCTGTAAGTAGCTCTTTTGCTTTTTTACAGAAAGGGCAGCCTGGTTTAGTAAATAGAGTAACCGCTTCTGGTTTTACTTGAGTTGGGTTGATGTAATCAAGCATAGTGTCAGCGTCTGATACTTCAAATGGGTCGCCTGGTAAATCTGGCTCAATAAACATTTTCTCTACTACGCCATCTTTAACCAGCATAGAGTATCTCCAGCTGCGCTTGCCAAAACCTAAATCGTTTTTATCAACTAACATGCCCATGCCGTCGGTAAATTCACCGTTACCATCTGGTAGTAAGGTAATGTTTTGCGCTTCTTGATGTTCAGCCCATGCGTTCATTACAAAGGTATCGTTTACTGATACACAAACAATGTCATCAACGCCATTTTGCTTAAGTACGCCAGCTAGTTCGTTATAGCGTGGTAAGTGCGTTGATGAACACGTAGGTGTAAATGCACCTGGTAGTGAAAATACAACAACCGTTTTACCTTTAAAAATGTCGTCTGTAGTCACCGATTTCCATTCGTCGTTTTGACGCGTTGCGAATGTTACGTTTGGGATTGTTTGACCTTCAATATTGTTTAACATGTTTTTTAGTTCCTCTTGATTTGTTGATAGCCATTATGGCGAGTATTTAAATATAGTTCCAATCGTTTGTTTGTATTAAACTGATAGATGTAAACTATCAGGTTGAGTGTGAATATGAACTTAAAAGATTTAGAGTATGTCAAAGCGGTTGCCCACTATAAGCATTTTCGTAAAGCGGCCGATGCCTGTTTTGTAAGCCAGCCTACTTTAAGCGGGCAAATTAAAAAGCTTGAGCAAGAATTGGGTGTTATTATTTTTGATCGCTCTACCAAGCACGTTACCTTAACTGCCAAAGGTGAACGTTTATTGACACAAATAGCTGTCGTTTTAGAGCAAACACAAATATTAAAAGAGCTGGCAGCAACATCTAATGAACCACTGCAGGGTAAGCTTACCATTGGTATTATTCCAACGATTGCGCCTTATTTATTACCTACGCTACTAACATCAATGAAAGCAGCGTTTATAAATAGCCAGTTTTCGTTTATTGAAATGCAAACAACCACTATTTTAGCTGCGCTAGAAAGTGGTGAAGTCGACTTTGCAATTTTAGCGGATGTACCTGAACTTAAAAGTTACCATACCATTGATTTATATAAAGAAGACTTTTTAGTTGCCGTATCAAGCGATAACGCATTGTGTAAGCATAAAAAAGTGGCACTGCAAGACCTGCAAGGTTGCAACCTACTAATGTTAAGTGATGGCCATTGCTTTAAAGATCAAGCCCAGCAGTTTTGTTTTTCGGCAGGGGTCGATGTTTCCAGCCAGTATCAAGGAAATAGCCTTGAGACTTTATTAGCGCTGGTGGCGATGGATGATGGAATTACATTTGTGCCAAAACTTGCAGCAATACCACGAGTGGGTATTCATTATTTGCCTATTTTTCCTAATCAACAACGTAATATTGTATTTGCATGTAGAAAGCATTACCCGCACTTATCTGGGGTTGAGCAATTGGCTCAGTGGTTAAGCGCCCACTCTAATTTAAGGGCTAAACTAAGCGAGGCGCTTTAGCATTTTACATGCGGCTATTGCTCGGCAATTTCTACAATGTCATTAATTTGTACGCCCGGCAAAGGCTGATCATTAATACTAACGGCAATAGCGCTGTGCTGATAAAGCTGTTCAATTCGTATACGGTTAAGTGTAGTGATGGTATGCGGCATAGTGTTGCCTTGTGCGTCGGTTAAATAATTATGATGGGCAATACTCAGTTGTTGGCCTTTTTCTAAGCCATGAGCCTTACCTAAATTAATCACTAATTTATTGTTTTCCATATGCATTATTTTACCTTGAGTAGGTAGACAGGCCATGGCAGCTTGTAGGTCGTAACTTAAGGTTTGGTTTATATCACTAATGCTTTGGCCAAAAGGTGATTGCCAAAACCGATTACTATTTACATCAATAATGGCTGTTTTTTCAAATGGCCAAATTGCTTGGCTTTGATAGCTATTTTGCCATAACGGCTCATAAGTGGTGCCATTAAATAAGCTAAACTCTATTTGGTAGTGGCGCTGATAGCTTTCATCTTGCCAAAACGCATAGTCGCTATTGAGTTTATCGCTGGTAGATAAACTGGTTATTTGACTTAACAGCACATATTGCGCGTTGCTGCGTGATGAAATTTCTTCTAACTGACTGTTTGAATAGTCATGCTGTTGATTAAAGTAGGTATCAACCTTTATAGCTTTGTTGAAATAGGCAACGGGTATTGCACTCATTTTTGATTTTTGCAACGAGGTATAAATGTTTTTACTGACTGCTTTGTTAATGTCAAATATTTGACCCATTCTCGCTTGTTCACGATTTGTTAATTGGCTTTGCGTGACGGCTATAAACTTATTAAAGTTACTTTGTGGACATTGCTCTGTTTGCGCAAAGATATCTAAGCGTAAGGTAATTGCAAACTCATCACTACTGCGATTTTCACTGACAAGCTCTATTTTTTGAATTTCGCCTTGGCTACTTATTTTTAGCTGATCTTGGGTTAAAACACCATCAACAAGTGTTTGCACGGAGCTCACCCGCGCACCAGAGAATACAAGGGCTTGGGTAATCGCATCTTTTATTGCAGCGGCCTTTGCACCGGGAATGTCGCTATTTTGAATAACCGCATGGCCTGTAGACTCATACCACTGAGCGTGGGTAAAAGGTGAAAACGTTAATACAGCAGTGGTGCTTAATCCTGCCAATACTGCTTTTAAAAACGACTTCATACTCTTACTCCAATTAAACGTTAGCGTTAATGAGTCTCAGCAAGTAATGTACCACTATTATTTGTTGTTACAGAATATATGTATCACTGGCATTAAACGTGCATAACTGAGTTTAATTAGTTTTTAAAGGCCCTGTATGATGCGAGTAATGCCATTAATGATCACATTAGGCTGCTTAACGTTAAGCGGTTGTAGCAATATATTTGATAAGCACGTTGAATATAAATATGTTGAGCCAAATAATTACCCTGTATTAAAAGCAATAGGGTACGCGCCCATTAGTTTGCAGTCGGGAAGTAATGACACTCAAAAACAGCTTATGGCAATTAAAGCCTCCAAGCTAGAAGCATACCGCGAACTAACGGAACAAGTGTACGGGCAAAAAATTACCGCAGGCACAACCGTCGCAGGCTCTGTTGCCCAAGATGATTATTTACAGAGTAAAGTGCAAGGTATTATAAAAGGCGCGCAAATTATAAAAACTTATGCTGTTAATGATATGTATATTACTGAGCTTGAGCTTAATATGAAGCGCGTACACGACTTGTACATCGGTGAGATAAAACCACGGGAAGTGAAAAAAGTCACTTATTACTAACCGACAAATTATTACTCATAAAAAAACGCCTAAACGAATAATCGTTTAGGCGTTTTTTTATGAGTATTCTTTAGGCTTTTAGGTTACGCACAATGCTGTTATCGGTATTTACTACGCTACCAGCTTGATCGTAGGTCATAGACGAAGGTGCACCAATTAAAATACCTTTCAGTTGCTTAACACTTAACTGTGCCTGGTGCGCTGCGTGAGCGTTAACTTCATTTTGTTTTTGACACTGCTCAAGCTTTTCTCGAGTTAGCTTTATTAAGTCAGCGTTTTCATCTGTTTGCTGATCATTACTGGCAATCAGTTTACTGAGTTCTTTATCTAGGGTGCTTATGCTGGTTAAAAAAGACATTTTTTGTTGGGCAATTTCTTTTAAACCTTCGCCTCTTCGTGAGGCAATAGCATCAAGTTCTTGAGTAAGAAGCTCACTCAAGGTTGTTAAACAATTTATTTGTTCGTTTAGTTTAATCGTAATTAAACTATTGTGATCAGCCATAAACATTAAACTCGAAGTCAGCTAAATTTTTGGCAAGTTTCTCACTGTCTATTTGATACTTGCCTTCGGTAATCGCTTTTTTAAGCTCAGCAACTTTGTTGCTGTCAAAACCAGAAGACTGCTGCGCTTTCTCTTGTAACGATTTTAATTGCTTGGCCTGCGGTGTTAAGCTCACCGAATCGCTTGCAGCTTTAGGTGAAGGCGTTTGCGCAGCTTGTGTATTTGCATTATCTCTTTTTAAATCAACTTTTTGCTGTTGAGTGTTTGTTAAAACACCAGGCTGTTGATTTGATTTGTTTACTTGACCGACCATGATAAAAACCCGTTTATTACCCAACTGATGCCTTTATATCGGCATTTACTAAAGATACTTTAGCATAAATTTATATTAAATATTTACTTGCACAGACTCTACACCATCTACACGCGCATTTAAAACTTTACCTGTCTTTTTGTTTTCTACTCTTACTTGCTCGCCCAAGGTGCCATCCTCTAATGCAATACCCGTCGTTTTTACTCTTAACCCTTTGATATTAGCATGAATTGTAACAGAATCACCTTTGCACACCATACATATTTGATTAAGTAAAACGGGCATTCCTTCACGGATGTTACGTTTGCTACGACTACCAATAAGAGCCGTTGGATCTTCAAGGTACTGTGCTCTGATAAAGTGTGCAGGGCGCATATCAATACTTAAATGGGATGGAGTAATCACTTCACCTCGTGCTAAATTGGTAGTTGCAACTACAACAGGTGCTGATTCAGTGATTCTGACATGAACGTACTGTGCCCAGTTGTCACTATCGTTACATTTTATTTGAATAGTGACTTGGCGATTAAAGGGAGGCTCACTTGGCGTTATTAGCTCAGGCTCAGAATTACATTGGCGATCGGGAATGCGGCTATCTAGCGGTAATGCGCTAAACTGTATTTTGTTATCATTTGTAGTCACTGCTTTTTGAGCAACATAAGATACAGCCATTTCTTGCAATAACTCTTTACTAAATACTTGTGCCTTTAGTGGCAAAGTGAAGCAGAGGCTAGCAAGAAAATAAAAAACACTGTATCTTCTGGTTTTTTTTAATAAACTCATAATGTTTCGACTATGCTTATGGTTGCAAACAGGGTATAAATATTTTGCGTCAGAATTTAGACGCCCCCGTTGTGTTATGACGCTTTATTAATTGAAAGCAATTATCGTTCCTTATATTTGTTTTCTTAGGAGATTTAAATGGCCAGCATTTTAGACTCAGTAAACCAACGTACACAGTTGGTTGGGCAAAACCGCTTGGAGTTATTGTTATTTAAGCTTAATGGGCGTCAGCGCTTTGGCATTAATGTGTTCAAAGTAAGAGAAGTTCTTCAATGCCCTCCATTAACCAGCATGCCAAAATCTAATGCTTACATTCGTGGTGTAGCACACATTCGAGGCCAAACTATTTCAGTGATTGATTTATCGATGGCTGTAGGCGGGCGGCCCATTAAAAACATTGAAGACAGTTTTATTATTATTGCAGAATATAACCGCACAGTGCAGGGTTTTTTAGTTGGTGGTGTTGAGCGAATTGTTAATATGAACTGGGAAAAAATAATGCCACCGCCATCAGGAGCAGGGCGTTATTCTTATTTAACAGCCGTCACTGAAATTGAAAATGAGTTGGTAGAAATACTCGACGTAGAAAAAATCTTAAACGAAATTTGCCCAGTTAATACTACGGTAAGTGATGATGTTGCCTCGCAAGGCACTATACAAAAAGATTTAGGCGAGAGAATAGTATTTATTGCTGATGATTCGGCTGTTGCGCGAAATCAAGTAAAACGAGCATTGGAACCATTAGGTGTAACAACTGAGTTGGCTAAAAATGGTAAAGAAGCTTTAATAAGATTAAAAGAAATTGCAGAGCTCGATTGCGTAAATGATATTACAGAGCGAGTAGGGCTACTGATTTCTGATGTAGAAATGCCAGAAATGGATGGTTACACGCTGACTGCAGAAATCAAAGCTAATCCTAAACTTGCGCCACTACATGTGATTTTACACACATCATTGAGTGGTGTTTTCAATCAAGCGATGATTGAAAAAGTAGGAGCAGATGATTTTATTGCAAAATTTAACCCAGACGAGCTTGCAACAGCCGTTAATAAATGGGTTCATCGTGATTAATAAACATAGGTGTTATTGATTTGACTAATAAAGATTTGCAGCAAAACGAATACGATCAATTTCGCTTATTTTTAGAACAACAGTGCGGTATTGTTTTAGGTGAAAATAAGCAGTATTTGGTAAAGAGCCGTTTGGCACCATTAATGTCTCGATTTAATGTTGAATCGTTGTCTGAATTGGTAAGTAAAACTCTCGGTGTGCATGAGCGCCAGTTGCGCGCAGCTGTTGTTGATGCCATGACAACCAATGAGACATTGTGGTTTAGAGATCAGTATCCGTTTGAGTTACTTAAAACCAGATTATTCCCTGAGTTTAAAACGTTAAATAGGCCATTAAAAATATGGTCTGCGGCGAGCTCATCAGGACAAGAACCCTACTCAATAGCGATGTCGGTTGCTGAGTTTCAATCCAGCAGCCCTGGTGTTTTAAAAATGGGTGCACAAATAATTGGTACAGATATATCAAATACCATGCTTGATATGTGTAAACATGCTGAATATGATGCATTGGCATTGGCTCGCGGACTCTCTGCTGAACGTCGTAAAAAGTTTTTTAAAGACAGCGGCAATGGTATGGCAAAAGTGGTTGATTCATTGAAAAAGCAAGTGAGCTTTAGGCATTTAAATTTGCTCGATTCGTACGCTTTAATGGGTAAGTTCGATATTATATTTTGCCGTAATGTTTTAATTTACTTTTCACCTGAGGTGAAAGCCAAAATAATTGCACAATTCTCTCAAGCACTTAACCCTAAGGGGTATTTATTTTTAGGTGCGTCGGAGTCTATGTCTGGTTTAAGTACTGACTTTGATATGGTGCGTTGTAACCCTGGTATCATTTATCAAAAGAAATGACCTTCATTAATATATTATCCCTCCTCTAAACGACGCCTATTGCGTCGTTTTTTGTTTTTATCATCACTATTTTCACTGCTGGCTCATTTATTGCTTTATCGGTACTGAGTCAATTTTTTGGAGGTAGTTATGGCTATCAGTTTTGATAAAGCATTAGGCGTGCATCCGCATGCGATGTTGATCCGTTCGCAAAGAGCAGAAATGCTCGCTACTAATATCGCAAATGCTGATACGCCCGGCTATAAAGCAAAAGATATCGACTTTGCCTCAGCATTAAAAACGGCAAAGTCCAACCAACTAAGCGGCAATACCATGGTAAGAACCAATGAAAAACACATTGCCGGTGGTACCCGTAGTGTAGGTAGTAATGAACTATTTCGTACGCCAAATCAAACAGATACAGGTGATGGCAACTCTGTTGATATACAAGTGGAACGGAACTTGTATACACAGAATGCTATGGAGTATCAGGCCAGTGTCCAGTTTCTTAATGGTAAATTTAAAGGCCTGAAAAAAGCCCTCGGTAGTCAAGGAGCCTAATTATGAGTTTATATAATGTGTTTGATATTGCTGGTTCTGGTATGAGCGCGCAAAACGTGCGATTAAATACCACGGCAAGTAATATCTCTAATGCCAATACAATTAGCTCTTCACAAAATGAGACGTACCGAGCGCGACAACCTGTATTTGCTGCGGAGCTAACAAAAGCGTCAGCGTCAGCAAGCAACCCACAGGGCTCTGCCGTTGGTGTAAAAGTGTTAGGAGTGGTTGAAAGTAATAAACCACTACAAATCGAATATAACCCAAATCACCCGAGTGCGGATGAAAATGGATATATTTACAAACCCAACGTGAATGTTGTTGAGGAGATGGCAAATATGATTTCTGCTTCTCGCTCTTATCAGACAAATGTTCAAGTTGCTGATGCAGCTAAGCAAATGTTAAGTAAAACACTGCTGTTAGGTCAGCGGTAACTGAGGGTAGCTCATGAGTAACGATATTAGTACTTCTTCATCCTACATGGACTCTTTACGTTGGCAAGATAAGCAAGTGCCAAAAAAAGAAGAGAGTGATGCGTTAACCCAAGAAGATTTCTTTTCGTTGTTAACACAGCAGTTGTCATATCAAGATCCCAGCAAACCAGCTGATAACGATCAGATGATTGCACAAATGACAAACTTTACTATGGCTGAAGGGATCTCAAATTTAAACTCTAACTTTGAGTCTTTAGCTGCGTCGATGACATCAAATTCAGCATTGCAAGCATCAACACTGGTTGGTAAGCAAGCGCTGCTGGAGTCTGACACACTTGAGCTTAATGAGTCGGGTGAGGTAAAGGGAGCGATTGTTGCTGAAAAGCCGGTAGACAATTTAACGCTTCGTATTGAAGATGCATCAGGGCAATTAGTTAAAACTATTGATTTAGGCACGCAGCCTGCAGGTGCGGTTCGCTTTGCATGGGATGGTAAAAACGAAGCGGGTGAACGACTTCCTCCTGGTGAATACAATGTTAAAGCTGAAGGCAGTACGGATGGCGAATTCTCTAGCTTACCAATTGCCTCATTCAAAAATATTGAGAGTGTTAATATTAATGGCTCAAGCGGCATTATTATTAATACCAAAGAAGGTGCGGTTAGGCTGACTGATGTCGCAGAAATCGCGTAATAGATTTTATGTATTTTTTAGCCAATAGGCTAAATATTTTTTAGGTTAGAGGTTAATTATGAGCTTCAATATTGCATTAACAGGCCTTGCTGCCGCACAAAAAGATTTAGATGTTACCGCCAATAATATTGCCAACGTAAATACCACGGGCTTTAAAGAGTCTCGCGCTGAATTTGCTGATGTATACGCATCATCAGTATTTAGCGCCGGTAAAACGAAAAATGGTGATGGTGTACAAACCACTATGGTTGCCCAGCAGTTTCACCAAGGCTCGTTGCAGTTTACTAATAACTCACTTGATTTAGCGATTACGGGTGAGGGTTATTTTGCCATGAGTCAAGATTTAGGCGCTCAAGATTTTACTTACACACGCTCCGGGGCATTTAAATTAAACAAAGACAATTTTGTTGTTGATGCAAAGGGTAATTTTTTACAAGGGTTCCCCGTTGACGAAGCAACTGGTGATACAACATCCGTAAGCTTAAGTACCTCTTCAGCACTACAAATACCAGACTCGTCCGGGTCTCCACGTGCTACCTCTAGTGTGTACAGTTCATTTAATTTAGACTCCCGTGCAGATGCGCCAACGCTTCCTTTTAATCCTACTGAAAGCGCAACATACAATTCATCAACATCAACAACTGTTTATGATTCTTTGGGTGAACCTCACGTGCTTCAGTTTTTCTTTGTGAAGAACGATCCATCAGTCCCTGGTGATGAAAACCAATGGGATGTACATGCTACGCTTGATGGCAAATCTTTTGGTAGTGATGGCGTTGAACAGGATGGAACAGCAGCTCTTCCGTTTGAGCCTATTAGTACGTTTAAATTTGATTCGAGCGGTTTACCCTCGACCACAACTGTAAATGGCACAACAACACCTAATGTAGGTAACACATTTAATCCGTTATCTATTGTAGCCGGTGGAGGAGGGACACCAGGGTTATCTGATATGTTAACAAATGGAGCTAGTTTTCCTGCTAACATAGATATAAATTGGCGAGATCAGGCTGGAACCGCCAATAAAGTACCAACACAATATGCAAGTCGCTTTGAAGTAAAAGCACTTGAACAAGATGGTGCGACAGTAGGACGTTTAGCGGGTATTGATATTGGCACCGACGGCAAAGTAGTGGCGTCTTATAGTAACGGCGATTCAACATTTTTGGGACAAGTTGCCATGGTACGCTTTTCAAACTCGCAAGGTCTACAGCAAGTGGGTGACACCTCATGGAAAAAAAGTTTAACCTCAGGTGAGCCGATTGCGGGTGAGCCAGGCTCAGGCACTTTAGGTAACATTAACTCATCAGCCCTTGAGCAATCTAATGTTAACTTAACCAATGAGCTGGTCGATTTGATTAGTGCGCAACGTAACTTCCAAGCAAACTCTCGTGCGCTTGAGGTTAATTCAACTATTCAACAGAACATCCTTCAGATCAGATAATCATTATTTTGATTTATTTAGGCTGCTTAATGCAGCCTTTTTTATTCCCTCTAAAAATCTTATTCATCCTTTAATTTAATTTGGCACTTATATTGCATTTACTCATGCATAGCTTTATTAATGAGTCGATGTTATGGATAAAATGGTCTACATAGCGGCATCTGGCGCTAAACAAAGCCTGCAAGGGCTTGCTCTTAAAGCCAATAATTTGGCAAATGCAAATACCACCGGGTTTAAATCAGATTTTGCGCAAGCACGATCAATGCAGGCTTTCGGTGAAGGTTTGTCGACTCGGGTATTTTCAATGCAGGAGCGCCCTGGAGCAAACATGACATCGGGCGGTATTGTTGAAACAGGCCGCAACCTTGATATTGCTATGAGTGATAACGCATGGCTCAGTGTGCAGGACGCTTCGGGTAATGAAGCCTACACTAAAGTGGGTACGTTAAACATTACTGCGGAAGGTATGTTGACCACAAGTCATGGTCGTCAAATTATTGGCGAAGGTGGACCTGTCATTCTACCCGTACCCATTGAAAAAATAGAATTTAGTAAAGATGGCACTATTCAAGTTCGCCCTCAAGGTGCACCGGCTAACTTTTTAGAAGAGGTTGACCGATTAAAAGTGGTTGAAGCAAACAATACCACTCTAGAAAAAGGCAATGATGGTTTATTTAGACCTAAGCCAGGCCAAACGGTTGAAACATCAGCCAATGTACAAGTGTTAAGCGGCATGTTAGAGAAGTCTAATGTAAACCCGGTACATGAAATGGTCGATATGATCAGTCACCAACGCCAATTTGAATTACAAGTAAAACTGATGAAAACAGCTGAAGAGATTGACGAACGTCAAGACCAGCTAATGCGCATAGTTTAACTATAACGTGAGGATATTATTATGAATCCAGCATTATGGATAAGTAAAACAGGGCTTGACGCTCAACAAACAGATATATCGGTTATATCAAATAACTTAGCGAATGCCAGTACAGTGGGTTACAAAAAAAGCCGCGCTATTTTTGAAGACTTACTCTACCAAAATATTAATCAACCAGGCGGTCGCTCATCGCAAGACACCGAAATGCCGTCAGGCTTAATGTTAGGTGCGGGTACAAAAGTAGTAGCGAATCAAAAAAACTTTTCCCAAGGTAACATGCTCACCACTGAAAATTCATTAGATTGGATGATTTCTGGTCCTGGATTTTTTGAGGTTTTACAGCCTGATGGCAATATTGCCTATTCGCGTAACGGTCAGTTTACCACCGACGGTGACGGGCGTGTTGTCACTTCGGGTGCCGGTTACGTTGTTCAGCCTGAAATGAATGTGCCTGATGATGCACAGTCAATCACCGTATCTCAAGATGGTGAAGTGTCAGTTCGCATTAAAGGTCAAGCCGAAAACGTGGTTATTGGTCAAATTACTATTAGTGATTTTATCAATCCGTCGGGCCTTGAGCCTATAGGGCAAAACCTTTATACCGAAACTGCAGTAAGTGGTGCACCTGTTCAAGGTAACCCGGGGGTTGAGGGCTTAGGTACGATTATTCAAGGTTCACTTGAAACATCAAATGTAAATGTGACCGAAGAGTTGGTTAATTTGATTGAAACTCAGCGAGTTTACGAAATGAACTCAAAGGTAATTTCAGCGGTTGATGAAATGATGAGCTACATCAATCAACAATTATAGTCTTGGGGGATTGTATGCGTAATATCATGTTATTTGCAGTAGGGACTTTACTGTTAAGCGGTTGTGTATCTACACAAAATAATGAAGTAGTACAAGACGATCCCTATTATGCACCTATGTATCCTGAGCCTAATATGGAGCCAGTGGTAGCAACTGGCTCTTTATTCAGTACTCAATTATCGAATGACTTATACGCCGATAAGAAAGCACTTAGAACAGGCGATATTATTACTGTTAAATTACAAGAGTCAACTCAAGCGACCAAAGCGGCTAAAACAGAAACGGATAAAGAAACCGATGCTAGCCTCGACCCTGTGATTGGATTAGGTGGCTTACCGGTAAATATTGGTGGCGATAGTATTCAATTTGGTATTGGCAGTGACTCCTCATTTAAAGGTGACTCAAAATCAAATCAATCAAACAGCCTAGTTGGCGATATTTCGGTTAACGTGATGCGAGTACTACCAAATGGAAATTTAGTGATTCGCGGTGAAAAATGGCTAACGTTAAACACCGGTGAAGAATTTATTCGCCTAGAAGGGTTAGTACGTCCACAAGATGTCAATGCCGATAATACCGTTGAGTCTAATCGTATTGCCAATGCTCGTATTCAGTATTCAGGTAAGGGTCAAACTCAAGAGGCGCAAAGCCCGGGTTGGTTAACGCGTTTCTTTAGTAGCTCATTGTTTCCCTTTTAGAGGACATTCGACATGAATGGTTTTAAAGTTTTTTGTTTTATTGTGCTACTAGGCTGGCAATTTACTGCCAGTGCTGAGCGAATTAAAGATGTATCTATGGTTGAAGGAGTGCGCTCAAACCAATTAGTGGGCTATGGCTTAGTTGTTGGTTTACCAGGTACCGGTGAGCAAAGCCGTTTTACCGAACAAAGCTTCAAAGGCATGCTCAATAGTTTTGGTATTACGCTTCCTGCTAATTTAAAGCCAAAAATTAAAAATGTTGCAGCGGTTGCTGTTCATGCTGAACTCCCGCCATTTAGAAAGCCAGGGCAGACTATTGATATAACCGTATCATCGATTGGCAGTGCAGGCAGCTTGCGCGGTGGCACATTATTACAAACATTTTTAAAAGGGGTTGATGGCAATGTATATGCTATTGCACAAGGAAGCTTAATTGTTGGCGGTTTAGGCGCTGAAGGCCTAGATGGTAGCCGAGTGGTTATTAATACGCCAACCGTAGGACGTGTGCCAAATGGCGCCACGGTTGAACGTGCGGTTAAAAGCCCATTTATGCAAAACGACTATATTACCTTTAATTTAAACCGTCCTGACTTTACTACTGCTAAACGTTTAGAGAAAACAATTAATGATTTAATTGGTCCAAATAGCGCTCAAGCACTCGATGCAGCTTCTATTCGCGTTATTGCACCTCGTGATGCCTCGCAACGTGTATCGTACTTATCAACTCTTGAAAACTTAGAGTTTAAGCCAGCAGATACTTCAGCAAAAATAATTGTTAACTCGCGTACCGGCACGATTGTTATTGGTAAAAATGTAAAATTACAACCTGCGGCAATTACCCACGGTGGTTTAACAGTAACGATTGCGGAACAACAAAATGTAGCGCAGCCAAATCCTTTAGCAGAGGGGGAAACAGTGGTTACCCAACAAAGTATTATTGATGTTAATCAAGATGATTCACGTGCTTTTGTATTTGACCCAGGTGTAAGCCTTGATGATTTAGTTCGTGCTATTAATGAAGTTGGCGCTGCCCCTGGTGATTTAATGGCGATTCTTGAAGCACTTAAAGAAGCCGGCGCCATTAATGGCCAGCTTGTTGTAATTTAGTTTTATAAGACCCTATTTAGGGTCTTTAACAGTTAACCTAAAAAAGACGCGGCATAAAGCCCCTGCTACCACAACAATAAACATTGAATTTAACCTTTCACAATAAGTAGCAGCGAGTTTACCTCGCGTCTCTCACTTAGTTTAATCTTTGCCTAGAACCTAGAACCTAGAACCTAGAACCTAGAACCTAGAACCTAGAACCTAGAACCTAGAACCTAGAACCTAGAACCTAGAACCTAGAACCTAGAACCTAGAACCTAGAACCTTTCACTTCTCTTGGCTCAATTATTGCATTTCATTAAGTATTATTAATTATTGTGTCAAAAAGCTGATGGAAACAAATCATCTAGATAAGCAAAACTTTTTTGATTTAGGCAACTTAGACTCTTTGCGTCGAGATGCTTTAAACAGCGGTGACGCATCAACTGATGCATCTAAAGCGGCGTTAAAAAAAGCAGCGGCACAATTTGAAGCTATTTTCACCCAAATGCTGCTTAAAAGTATGCGTAAAGCTAATGAGGCTTTTGAAGATAAAGAAAGCCCGTTTAATGCAAGTGGCGTTAAGTTTTTTGAAGAAATGCACGACCAACAGATGGCCACAGAGCTTTCATCAAATGGCTCTTTGGGTCTTGCAGATTTAATTGTGCAGCAACTATCGCCAGATGGAAAAAACTTTATGCCAGGCTCTGTTCTTCGCACCACATCAGATTTCTTTAGTGATCAACGTGCGGGTAGCACCTTACCTCATCAAGAAAATCAAAAGGTCACTGAAAAAGTGCCGCTCGTTGATTCAACTGAAAAAAGCGAACAAAACATAGCGTCTGGGACATTTGAAAATGCTGAACAATTTGTTAGTTCAGTGTGGGAGCACGCAACAACGGCGGCTAAAAAAATTGGCTTAAATCCGGCGGTTATGGTTGCCCAAGCAGCACTAGAAACCGGCTGGGGTAAGCATATTATTAATAAGGGCGATGGCAATAGCTCCAATAACTTATTTAATATTAAAGCTGATAATCGTTGGAATGGTGAAAAGGCCAGTAAACTAACACTTGAATTTGAACATGGCACAGCCGTTAAAAAGCAGGCAAATTTTAGAGCGTATGACTCAATTAAAGAGAGCGTAAATGACTTTGTGGACTTTTTAACACAAAACCCTCGCTATCAAGATGCATTAAACAATACAGCAAAGCCGCATAAATTTTTAGACTCTCTACAGCAAGCAGGTTATGCAACCGATCCTAATTATGCAGACAAAATAAAAAGAGTACTTAACAGTAACGAAATAAGGAACATCGCCACAAGCGTGATCCGCCAAGGAGTAGAATAACATGTCGTTTAATTTATTAAATATTGCCAGTTCAGGCGTTAGAGCTAACTCTGAATTGCTGCAAACGACAAGTAAAAATATTACCAACGTGAATACAGATGGTTATGTGCGTGAACGCACAGAGCATTCTACCATGATCGACAATCAGGTAGGGCGGGGAAATACATATCGACTACTGAATGAATTTGCTCAAAAACAACTAAACCGAGATACATCAAACAAAACATTTTTTGATCAATTTGTGGTTGAGTCAAACCGTGTTGACACCTTATTTTCTGAGGAGTCTAATAGCTTATCAACCAGTATTAACTCATTGTTTAATAATGTACAAGAGTCCCTTAATCAGCCCTCATCAACAGTTGCACGCTCTTTAGTTATGACCGACGCTGAAAACTTAATAAACCAAATGGATAGATTGTCAGGGATTGTATTGGATCAAAAAAATGTGGTTAATCAACAGCTAGATATTTTTACAGATGAAGCAAATGGATTGATTCAAAAAATTGGCACACTAAATCAAGACATAGCTGCTGTAAATGGCATCAATAATGCCGCCGACGCCAGTTCAACATTTAACGAGCGTGATAAAGCGATTCGCGACTTATCAAAGCTAATAGATATAGAAACATTGGACGGTCCAAATGGCGAAAAACTCGTATTCATGGGCACAGGCGAAGCGGTGGTAATGCAAAATGGTTCGTTTAATTTATTTTCAACAACCGGCGATCCAGATCCTAACTTTAAAAAGCTCAAGCTTGATGTAAACGGCGGCAAAGCCGTGCCTCTTGAAGTAGATACGAGTAAGCTAAAAGGTAAAATAGGAGGCTTGCTCGCCTTTAGAGACGACATACTTGTGCCTGCACAAAATCAAATTGGCCAAATGGGCTTAGCAATAGCTGATTCGTTTAATCAACAAAATCGTTTAGGTATGGATGGTAACGGCGAACTCGGTGGAGATATTTTTACTATTCCCAGCATTGGCGCTTACGCTTACCAAAGTAACACCGGCACTGCCGGCATGACGGCAACTGTTGAGGCTGGTAAAGGCAGCGAACTACCTGCGAGCGACTTTATTGTTACTTATACCGCTAACCCTAACGAAGTAAGCATTCAGCCAATAGATAACAAAGGTGAGCCTTTAGGCAGCGCATCGTTAGCAACTATCCCTCCAAGCGGTGTTATAGATTCGGCGGCTATAACCAGTGGCGAATCGTTTGGTTTACAAATAAATGTAACTGGAACAGGTAACCCCGATGACCAATTTCAGGTAAAACTCAACTCAGAAGCCGCATCAACGCTATCACTTGCTACAGGGCGTGGGGAGGATCTAGCGCTGGCATCGCCAATACGTACAACCGACGACATAAACAATACCGGAACCGGCGCTATTTCAGCTGGCAGTGTTAACAGTGTTACTGCCGGGAGTTTTACAACAGGCACCCCCCCTGAACTCACCAATGGAGATATTAGCATTGTTAAAACCGCGAATGTAAATGAATATACTATAACCGATGGCGTAAATAGCAGTACATTTACGGTAACACCCCCGGCAAAAAATATGTTGCAACAAGCGGGTAATGGCTTTGAATTATATGGCTTTGATTTTGATATTGAAGGCAGCCCTGCAACAGGTGACACCTTTACCTTAGAATTTAATACAGGCGGCTTTGATGATAACCGCAATGGCCAAAAATTAGCCGAACTACAAAATAGCGACTTAGTGCGCCAAAACGTGGTAACAGGCGCAAATGCTAATAACCATAAAACGTTTAACCAAGCCTATGCTGGTTTAGTTAGCGAAATAGGGGTTGTAACTAGCCAAGCAAAAACCAATGGTGAAGCATTTGAAGCACTCGCTCAACAGTCAGAAGCTTGGTACGAATCATTATCGGGTGTAAACCTAGATGAGGAAGCAGCAAACTTGCTGCGTTTTCAGCAATCTTATGCTGCGTCGGCACAAGTCCTCTCTGCAGCGCGTTCTATTTTTGACACCTTACTTAATGCTGCGAGGTAGTTATGCGTTTATCTAATAATTTAATGTATCAAAATAACATCAATAAAATGCTCGAAAACCAGCAAGGTGTGGCCAGTGCTCAAGAGCGCGTTACAACAGGAAAAAAATACTTAACCGCATCAGAAGCGCCAGCAGATACCTCACAAGCTATGCTGTATTCAAATAAAATACAAGCTAATGAACAGTTTACAAAAAATATTAACCAGCTAAGCGGGCGGCTAGAAACACAAGAAGCCGTATTGCAAAGTGCAAATAATAATATACAAGCTGCAAAAGATATTGCCTTAAAAGCAGGTAATGGCGCATACAGTCAAGACGATTTAAAGTCGTTGGCATCAGAGCTCAGTGAAATACAAAAAAGTTTAGCCAACCTAATGAACACCCGCTCAGAAGATGGTAAATACATATTTGCCGGTTACCAAGACAGCATTCAACCTTATCAGCAAGATGCTAGCGGAAAATACACTTACCAAGGCGACCAAGGTCAGCACAAAATAACCATTGCTCAAGGGGTATCGATTAAATCCAGTGACAATGGCTTTGATACCTTTGAAAAAGTCGATGCACGCCTCGATATTGCATCAAATAGCGGCGATGCAACCAGTACGCTTGCAGGTACAGCGTATGTTGATAAGCAAGGTGTATTTGATCAATTTCATAAAACTAGCTATAACGCAGATCCGGCAGCATCTGTAACAGCTAATACATTTAATGTTGTTGTTACAGCTGGCGCTAACTCAGGCGATCCTAACGAATATGAAATATTACGCGATGGTGCCTCATTATCTCCAGCAGTGACCGGTGAAGTTACCGAAGAGCCTATTGCGTTTGCAGGCATGAAAATTCAGCTTGCTGGTACCACACCTGGCCAGTTTGACTTTAGCCTACAAAAGCCACAAAAAGAAAACGTACTTAATACCTTGCAAGGCCTTATTAATGGTTTAAATGACGGTACGCTAAACAGTAATGACTTTCAGCAAGTGTTAAACGACGGCGTGGTGCAATTGCAAAATGCCAGCGAGCAGGTGGTGTTTACTCAAGCAAACTTGGGGGGGCGTATGAATGTGCTTAGCAGCATAACCGACTCAAATACAGCGCAAGATATACAAAATAAAGCTAATCGCTCGAGTTTAATTGAAGTAGACATGGCAAAAGCCATTAGCGACCTCACTAAACAAGAAACCGCGCTACAAGCATCACAAGCCACGTTTGGCCGCTTAACTAACCTTTCACTGTTTGATTATCTTTAAGTAATAACATAGTGCCGCTTTAATCCTTTTAAAGCGGCAAATACTTGCGCTTGTATTGCGGCAAAAATTTGTCATTTCCTCTAAAAAATTTCAATTTGTTATTCATTACTTAAAGTTAAATAAATAAATCATTTAAAACAGAGGGTTAACCGTATTTTTAAAGTTGGCACAGTAAATGCTTTTGTTGTTTGTAAGAATTATAAAGCAGTGGTTCCTGTTAAATCGTGTTGAACCACACTCTGTTTAAACCTAGGAGATGGTAAAATGGCATTAACAGTAAATACTAATGTGTCGTCATTAAACGCACAACGTAACTTAGCAAAATCAGGCGAAGGCTTAGCCACATCAATGGAGCGCTTAGCGTCAGGTATGCGTATTAATAGCGCCAAAGATGACGCAGCAGGTATGCAAATCAGCACGCGTTTAACCTCGCAAATTAGTGGTTTAGCGGTAGCACAACGTAACGCCAATGATGGTATTTCTATGGCGCAAACTGCTGAAGGCGCATTGCAGTCATCTACCGATATTCTTCAGCGTATGCGCGAGCTATCGCTACAGTCAGCGAATGGCTCTAATTCGAAAGAAGACCGCGAAGCGCTACAAAAAGAAGTAACCGCCTTGCAAACTGAATTAACGCGCATAGCCGATACGACCACTTTTGGTGGGCAAAAATTATTAAATGGTGATTACGGTACACAGCAGTTTCAAGTAGGTTCAGACAGCAATCAAACCATTGGCGTAACCTTAAATTCTGCAGCCGCTGAAGATATAGGTCTAAGAGGTAAAGGGTTTGATTTGGCTGCAATTGCCGGATTTTCAGGTGCTAGTGAAACAGCTAAAACATTTGCGGCTACAGACTCTTTAAGTGTAACTGCAGGTGGGCAAACTAACACGATTGATTTAACCACAGGTATGAGTGCGGCAGATTTAGCTGGTCAATTCAATAGTACCGAAGGGGTGTTTGGTGTTGGTGCAACCACACAAGTTGCGGTGGGTGGATTTGGAGCTACAAATACAACTGCTACAGATGTTGTTACACTTAATGTTGCAGGTGTAGAAATTTCAGCAACGGCTGCAGCAACGGGTGATGGTACAGTTGCTGCATTGAACACCGCAATTGACCCAGCAACAGCAGAGGCACTTGCTGCTAAAGGTATTACTGCCTCGGTTGTAACTAATGCTGGTACTACCGGCGATGATTTATTGGTGTTTACTAACGCTAGTGGTGAAAACATTGATGTAACAATGGAAATTCAAGGTGGTAATACTGATGGGTTAGATGGTACGGTATCTGCTTACGATGGCACTGCAGTTATTGCTGGTGGTGTAACAGTATCTGCTGCTGCAGACACAACTGAAAACAAAACAGCAACAATTACTGGGCGTTTAGATGTTTCTAATGGAGTATTGGATTCTGACTTTTCTACATTAAGCGTTACTGGTACAGGCGCTTTAAATGGTGCAACAACAACCAACGCTACGCTTGATACGAC
>NZ_JQFL01000072.1:0-97329 GCF_000764215.1 Pseudoalteromonas sp. ND6B | reverse complement strand
TTCAAACGAACCTGAACGGTCTCTGGGCGTTTCAAGTTCGAATTGACCTATGGATGACTTAACTGTTTTTTTGGTTGAACCATTTTTACGGTTAACTTCGGTCTCAGATTCTAAATGCTGCTCTAATTCAGCTTTAAGAGCCGCTTCGGTGAGTTGTTTGATTAATGGTGTTAGAACACCGTCTTCGCCAGTAAGACCTTTACCAGCTTGAAGTTCAGCTAATGCTTTGTTGAAGTCGAAAGATTGAGTCATGTGTCACTCCTGTTTTCTTAATAATACTGAAATGACACAGATTTCTAAACACTACCTAAAAAAAAGGTAAGCCATGGCTTACCTTTTTTGTTTTACTTTTAAAGTAAAATATAGATTATAGTTCAAAGTCTTTTTTGAATTTTAAACCAAACTCACTACGATCATTACTGCGCATAACGCCAACAAAGCCAGTTTGCTGTAGACGTCCTACATCGTAAACTTCGTTTAATACGTTTTCGCCATATAACGTCACTTCCATATCACCGTATGGGTTAGTGTAAGAAATATTAAAGCCAACGAGCTCACGCGAATCAATCGTTTCACTCTTATTGAAAACTGATTGACCTTGCATTTCACTGCGGTATGAGTAATTTGCATTCAATGCAACTGTGCCACCATTACTTAAATCTACAAAGTAAGAAGGCGCAACCATCACTGTCCAACGCGGAGTCAATGCTGGTGAATCACCTTTACCAATACCTTGTACGCCCTCGGCGACTTCGGTAATCTCTGAGTCTAAATAACCTACCGCACTGCGAATAGTAAAGTCATCAGTTATTGCAATTGTGGTTTCAAGTTCAATACCTTGCGCTTTAGACTGACCTGCATTCTCAACGATAGTTACAAAGCCACCACCCGCAGTTGGGTCTGAAAATGGTAGTGCTAAGTCAGTGTAGTCGGTAACAAACATCGCAAGCATCATAGACACATTTTCATGTACTTGGCCTTTTAAACCAATTTCGTAGTTAACTGCTTTGGTTTCATCAAACGATACAAACTGATCTGGACCACCAAATGGGCGCGGCGGGAAACCACCTGTTTGATAGCCTTTTTGTACTTGGCCGTACACATTCATATTATTGCTAAGCTGATATGAAGCATTAATATCCCATGTCACTGCATTAAAGTCTGCACTAATGTATTTACGCTCTGAAAAGCTTGGGAAAATCGCATTCGCGTCTTTTTTATCTTCTGAGTAACGAAGACCACCGCCAATTGTTAAATCATCCGTTAAATCGTAACTACCGTTAATGTAAGCTGCGTATGAGTTTGTTTCTTGATTGATTTCAAAAAATCCAAAGCCACCAAACGAAGGCGTTATACCGTCATTTAGTAAACCATCTGGTGTATTAAATGGGCTAAATACAAAGTCTTCTGAGCGAGTAAAACCATCTTCATTAAAGAAGTATAGACCCGATACAAAGTCCATTTTATCAAACGTTGCGTTTAACTGAACTTCAAAAGAGTATTGATCTGCACCGCCTACTTCTGGGAACTCAGATAAGTTAAGTGGTGATGCATCATCATCTAAGCCACCTTCATACTCAGAAGTGCGGTAGCTTGAAATAAACTTAGTTGTATACGTGTTATTAATTGCCCAATTAGCGGTAAATGACGTACCCCAACCTGAATATGAGGTTGATTCAATACCGGCAACTGTTGTGCCTAAATCATCTGGATTCGATGGAATTAGGTCTTCAGTTAATAATGGGAAATCGCCATTGAATACATCATTTGAATCTAATGAATCTGTTAGTTCAATAGTATAAGGTGATTGACCTGATTCATTATCAACCCCATCTAATGAGAAAGTAAACGCTAAGTCGCTGGTGGCTTCGTATTTAAGCGCGATACGACCACTAAACTCTTGCTCTTCACCAATTTCTTTTTCAGGGTTAGCTAAATTTACCGCCGTACCTACACCGTCACGTTGTTTGTATGACGCACTGGCTGACATGCTTAAGTCATTGGTTAGTGCATTATTAAAGTAAATATCGCCAGCAATACGCCCACGGCTACCCACTTTAGCAGTTGTCGTTAAAATACCTTCATCACCAGGCTGCTTAGTAATTACGTTTACTGCACCACCTAATGTATTACGGCCATAAAGCGTGCCTTGTGGTCCACGTAGAACTTCAACTCGCTCAACATTAGGAAGCGATAAGTTAGACCCCATTTGGCGACCTAGGTAAACGCCATCTAGGTAAACACCTACACCGGGATCGGTTGTTATAATGTGATCTTGTAAACCAATGCCGCGAATAAATACAGAAGCATGTGCCGCGTTACCAACACCATAACGAGTAATGTTTAAGTTAGGAACGTATTTGCCAATGTCTTCTAAGTTACCCATATTGGCTTTATCAATAAGGTTAGCGCCTATTGATGTAATTGCAGTTGGAGATTCGAACAAGCTCTCGGTACGTTTACGTGCTGTAACTTCAATTTTTTCAAACGCGTCTTGTTTGGCAGTGGTTTTAGCTTCTTGTGCATTTACACAAGTTGTTAGGGCTGCAATAACCGCTAAACTTAACTGTGAGAGGGTGCGTAATTTCAAGGTTTTCTCCAAAGGGTATTAATTTAATTATGCGTTATATGTTGTGTAAACATAAACTGTAGGCATAAAAAAAGATGCTTAGATGCATCTTTCCTCTGGGAGTGTATTGTATTACATAAAAGTTACAAAATGTATATTTAACTTTAGTTTATACAAAAAAATTAATTTTCAGTTTTTAATCTGAACTAATTATCTCAATAATGACACAACTTTGGTTTTAAATTAAGACTTTAACATTAGCCAGCAGCCATGTTGTGCATAAATCGCACACATAATTTATTGTGAAAAACACATTAAAGCTACATGAGATTATGACAATATCCAAAGACCCTTTATATTTAAGTCTACAGCAAAGCCATTTTTAGGTGAAAAGCATGACAAAAAAACAGACCACACAATCAGCTAACATGCTTTTTAACAACAACCAGTATAATCCATTATTTTTTACTACATTGAATAACGACATATTGTTAGTCTGCTATTCAGCCCTAAATTCTCTTACTAATTACGAACTTTTAAACCAATTTATTCATACAAATAATTACCAAGGGCTCGTTATTTTTAATATCCCTAAAAATACCGATGCGGCTTCACTCAAAGAATGGCCAAATTTAAAAGGTCTTTTTTATCAAGATACTAGTGAAGAGTTGTTCAATAGAGGGTTAGATGCAATTAAACAAGGTGAATTGTGGTTTCCACGAACCATTAGTGACATTTGGATGCGCCAAATGCTCGATACAGAGCAAAAAAACGCTTTGCAAACAACTAACCTAACCGATAAAGAAATTAAAGTACTCAATCTACTCTTTAGCGGACTTCATTCCAGTGCTATTGCTGATAGTTTATTTATAAGTGAAGCGACGGTGAGAGTGCACTTACATAAAATTTATAAAAAAATAGCGGTCAAAAATAAACAGCAAGCAATTCGTTGGTGCCAAGATAACCTAAAAAATATAAATTCACGTTTATAACTAAAAAATAATTACTACTTAATACGTACTGCAGTAAATATTATCTCATCATAAATAATTCCAAAAAACTCAGCTAGTTACATTACCTTAAAATATAAAAGCCTTAATTTTCAATCTCAGTCATGTGTTCTTGTTGCAAAAAGGTAGTGAAAAGTACTTAATTTATTAATTTTAATTAGAAAAAAGTTAATCCTCGTCTTATACTGCAGCGGGATACACATGAAATTAAATAGGATACACAATGAAAAAACTATCTGTAGCAGTAGCAATTTGTTGCGCACTTGCCACAAGCAACGCGAGTGCTGAAGTTCGTATTAATGGGTTTGCTTCTATTGTCGGTGGTAAGTCGCTCGATAGTGATCAAACGTTATATGGATATGATGATGATATTTCATTTAAAAATGAAAGCGTGTTTGCTCTTCAGCTAACCGCTGACCTGCAAGAGAAGCTATCCGCTACGGCGCAGATAGTGGCTCGCGGCGAAAATGATTTTGATGCCGATTTTGAATGGGCATACTTAACTTATGAGATATCTGACGAATTACAGATCAGTGCTGGTAAAATGCGTGCACCGTTTTATCGTTACTCTGACTTTTTAGATGTTGGCTATACCTACCGTTGGGTGCGCCCACCTCAGTCTGTATATAACTTACCTTTTTCAACCTATGAAGGCCTAAGCTTATTACATACAACTCAGCTTGGTGATTGGGACTCTACTCTACAGGTTATTTACGGCAGCTTCGATGATAATATTGCCGTAGTATCTGTAAATGGTGATACCGAGCTTAATGATATTGCAGGGTTAAACTGGACATTAAGTTACGATTGGTTCAGTGCTCGCGCTGCTTACTTTGTTGCCGAAACGAGTATTGAGATTGAAAATGATACGGCCGAAGGTATGGCCCTTAACGGCTTAGAACAAGCCCTTCGTAACTCAGGTTTTGTTGACCAAGCAAACAGTATTGCTATTGACGAAGACGATGGTGCATTTTTAGCGCTTGGCTTTTCAATTGATTACAACAATATCTTGTTTGACGCTGAATACACACAGTTTGAAGTAGATAACAGTGCGCTCGCTAAGCAAACTCAATATTACACATCCTTAGGCTACCGTATGGATGAATGGCTTGTTCATTTAACCTATGAAAATAACGATGATGAGCATGACAGTAATCGTTATAATGCAATCCCAACTGTGCCGCAATTAAATGCTGGCCTTAACCAAGTTTTGGAAGGCTCTAAAGCAAAAAGTAATGTGTACACCATCGGTGCTCGTTATGATTTCCACCCAATGGCTGCCTTAAAAGTAGACTTTAGCCGCTTAAAAGATGACATAACAAATACTGAAACCGACGTAGTGGCCGTTGGCGTTGATTTAGTATTTTAATTGGAGCGAATCATGAAAAAATTAATTTTAGCCAGCATGCTAACATTATGTAGCTCAGCAGTTTTTGCAGAAGTTGCAGTCATCATTAACCCTGCGAATGCTAATGCAGTAAGCCAAGACGATATTAAAAAAATATACCTTGGCAAGAGCAAATCGTTTGCCGATGGCACCAAAGTTAATCCTGTTAATCAAAATGGCACTGCAGTCGCTGATGAATTTAACGACAAACTTGTTGGTAAATCGGGTAGTCAGTTAAATGCCTATTGGTCAAAGCTCGTATTTACAGGTAAAGGCACACCGCCGGGTAAACTTGATAATGACCAAGCTGTGATTGATTTTGTCGCTGCTAATGCAGATGCAATTGGCTATATCGATAGCGCCAAAGTAAGTGATAAAGTTAAAGTAGTGGGTAAGTATTAATCTGCTAAATTAAAATAAAAGCCCGCAATAAATACTTTATTGCGGGCTTTTTTATCCCTTAACGTTTTACAAAATCATAAAACGTTAAAGTAATGTGCTTTAGCAACTATTCAATTTTAAACTTAGCAGTTGCATCTAATAAGTTATCTGAAAGGTAATGTAAGTTTTTAGCCACATCTCTTACTGCTTTTAGTGAGCTCATAGTATCTTCAAATGAAACATGCATATTAGATACGTTGTCTACAACCATTGCAGCAACAGAGGTTTGCTCTTCTGTTGCTGCTGCAATTTGCGAGTTCATGCCATTAATTTCTAGTATTTGCTCTGCAATTTTTTCAATCGAAACACCGGTTTGCTCTGCTGCACTAGCATTATCGGTTGCCATATCTCTTGCAGAGGTCATCGCGCTTACAGATTCATTAGCTGCCACACTTAATGTACTTAACAATTCACGTATTTCATTAGTTGACTGCGCCGTACGAGAGGCAAGCTCACGGACTTCATCTGCAACCACGGCAAAGCCTCGGCCATGTTCACCCGCCCTGGCCGCTTCTATTGCTGCATTTAATGCTAATAAGTTTGTTTGCTCGGCAATGGATGTAATTACATTTAATATTTGCGATACATTTTTAGTGTCATCAGCTAACTTATTAATGGTGCTGGCCGCTATATTAATTTCATCACTTAGCGTTCGCGACGCATTTACAGACATTTTTACTTGTATTCGGCTTTGATCTACTTCTTTTTCTGCGGTTTGCACGGCATTAGA
Source organism: Pseudoalteromonas sp. ND6B (assembly GCF_000764215.1). Taxonomy (NCBI): domain Bacteria; kingdom Pseudomonadati; phylum Pseudomonadota; class Gammaproteobacteria; order Alteromonadales; family Pseudoalteromonadaceae; genus Pseudoalteromonas; species Pseudoalteromonas sp. ND6B. The sequence continues at coordinate 91,192 of NZ_JQFL01000072.1, read as the reverse complement.
TGCGCTTGCAGCTGATTGTGAAATATCACCAACGCTTTGCTTCATTTCTTCCATCGACTGTTTAACAACATCTGCATCGGTGGTTTGTTTGGTGGTCGCTCTCTCCGCTCGCTCCATCCCTTGTACAAGACGGGTTGAATTTTCCATTAACGGTTCACATACCGCGATGACTTCTAAAACGGTTTCTCTAAGCAGGCTAATAAAAGCATTAAAGTTTATAGATACCTGTCCTATTTCATCCTCTGAGTTAACAGCAAGCTTGGTACTTAACGACCCTTTACCACTTGCCAAAAGGCTTAAATTATTAGCGGCATCACTAGCTGATGAACCGATATTACGCGCTATCCAAATAGCCATAAGTAATAACAGTGCTAATGAAACTACCGCAACAACCAGCATTAAGTTAAGTGCGTCATCTGAGCGTGCTTTTGTATTAGCAACAAGCTGGAAAAAGCGATCATCTGCTTTTTGCTGTGCGCTTTTAAAGCTGGTTAATACGGCTTCATATAGGCTTGTTTTAAGCTGAGCTTGTTGTTGAATTTTACTGAAATCTGCCGTGCCATTAACCATACCATTGGCAATAGTTGCAGATATTTTTTCGTAATTAGCTAGTCGTGTTTTTGTATCATTATCAATATAAGAGGTATTAATTGCCTCAATCGCACCAAGATTAGTAACCAACTGCGCATAGGTTTCACTCGCCTTTGTTACTAAGTCTTGCTCACCAAAGGTTACAGCCTGGGTGTATAATTCATCTAATTTTTCTAAAATACTTACGTTAGCCAAGGTTAATTTGGCTACTTTATAAGACGATTTCTCCATTTCATTGAGTGATATGCGATTTTCGTTCATGGCAAAGTAGTTAACCAAAACGATTACTAAGAATGCGATGATCGCTATAGATGTAATTGCATGTATTTTTTTAGTAATGCTGAGGTTTTTAAAAGAGAAACCTGAAGCCATATTCATTTACTCCGTTTAATTATCTATAGTTATTATCGGCTTAAGATGCAGAAATGTTAACTTTATTTTTAACTTTAGACGCTTTTTATACATAAAGTTAAATATACAGTAGTATTCTTTCATAAACACTAACAATTGAAATATAGAGTGTTCTCCCCAATGTTCAACATTAATCCTAAAAGAGTTGTTTAATATTTTAAATTTTAGGTACAAAAAAACCAGTAACATTGCTGTTACTGGTTTTTGTATTTGGTGCGGATGGGGGGACTTGAACCCCCACGCCCGAAAGCACTACCCCCTCAAGGTAGCGTGTCTACCAATTCCACCACATCCGCATTTTTTAAGCTATTGCTTAGTGTTAAGTCCGCATGTTTATTTGAGGGAAATAAACAACTTAACGATTTAAAACTAAATTAATTTGGTACGTCAGAGCTTTGCTCTTTAGTTGATGTGACTGGCACATCTTCTTCAACTGGAGTCACTGTTTCAACAGCTGGAGCCGCTTCTAGATTTTCCCATTCGTCAGTCTTTTTAATTTGACCGGCAGTTAGGTTACCTAACACAATACTAAGCACAAAAAAGATTGTAGCTAATACCGTTGTCGTTTTCGTCATGAAATTCCCAGCCCCAGAAGAACCGAAAACTGTAGACGATGCGCCGGCACCAAATGATGACCCCATGTCCGCACCTTTACCTTGTTGAATCAAAACCATACCAACAAGCGCTAAAGCTACAATTAAATACACTACTAATAAAATTTCGTACATCTTATACGGTCCCTTTTGCACTATTGCAGATAGCAGTAAATGATTCTGCTTTTAAACTTGCGCCTCCAATTAGGCCGCCGTCTATATCTGTTTGCGCAAATAATAATTCGCTATTTTTTTCATTAACGCTACCACCATATAAGATGGTTAGCCCTTGTGCTAAATCGCTATCTAGTGCAGCAATTTTGTCACGGATAAATTTGTGAACACTTTGTGCCTGTTCAGGCGATGCAGTCTTACCTGTGCCTATAGCCCAAACGGGCTCATATGCTATCACAGATTCTTTTAGTGCTGCTACACCTAATTTATTAATTACCGCGTCAATCTGCGCAGCAACTACTTGTTCTGTTTGACCGCTTTCTTGCTCTGTTTCGCTTTCGCCAACACATAAAATAGGCGTTAGACCTACTTGTTGCGCGCGAGCAAATTTTGCAGCAACGGTATCATTGCTTTCTTTGTATATGCTGCGTCGTTCAGAGTGACCAACCAGTACATATTTCGCACCTAGCTGCTTAATTAGCTCTGCATCTACTTCTCCAGTAAACGCACCTGGGGTATTTTCAGACACTGTTTGCGTGCCTGTTGTTACACCACTTGCAATCATTGCTGGGACTAGAGGAAACGGAGGAAATAAAACAATGTTTACTTCAGAAGATTTAACATCGTTAATAGCATCAGACAGTTGTTGAACGAGTTCTAATGAACCATTCATTTTCCAGTTGCCTGCGACCATCGCTTTGCGTGCTGCCATTTTTCCACTCCACATTAGAAAGCGGGCGAGATATTAACTCGACTCGCCCAAAGTTACAAGAGGTTATTGTTATCAATCAGTTTGTTTGCTCATAGATTCGACAACCGCTGCTATTTTCTGTGCACTATCTATTACTATTTTTTCTTGCTCAGCTTCAACCATTACTCGTACTACAGGCTCAGTGCCTGATTTACGCAGTAATACGCGCCCTTTATCTGCTAAGCTTTGCTCTACTTCAGCAACTGCAGCGAGCACTTCGGGTGCTTGGGTCGGATCAGTACCGGCAGTGTAACGTACGTTAATCATTTTCATTGGGTACTTAGTAAAACCGGCTCCTAAGTCTTGAAGTGTACGATTTTGTGCTACCATAGCAGCAAGCACTTGTAAGCTTGAGATGATGCCATCACCCGTGCTGATTAAATCTAAATTCAACACATGCCCTGAGCTTTCACCGCCAATTTTCCAGCCTTTTTGCTGAAGCAGTTCCATCACATAACGATCACCGACTTTACTGCGAGCAAAAGCAATGTTTTTTGCTTTTAACGCATTTTCAAGTCCCATATTCGACATAACCGTGCCAACAACACCACCGCCTAAATTGTCATCTTGTGCAGCTTGGCAAGCAATAATATAAACCAAATCATCACCGTCGAATACGCGGCCATTATGATCAACCATCATCACACGGTCGCCGTCGCCATCATAGGCGATACCGACATCCGCTTTGTGTTCAAGTACTTTACGCTTTAATGTATCAACATGGGTTGCGCCACATTCATGGTTAATGTTTACACCGTTTGGCTCACATGCATGGGTGATCACCTCTGCACCAAGCTCTCGCATTACAGAAGGGGCAATATGGTATGTAGCACCATTAGCACAATCTAAAACAATTTTAATTCCTTCAAGGGACAATCCTTGTGGAAACTGGCTTTTACAAAATTCAATATAACGGCCATCAGCGCTAGATAAACGTGTTGCTTTACCTAACTTGTCAGAAGCAACACAGGTCATAGGCTCGTCAAGCATCGCTTCAATTTGTAGCTCTACCTCATCATCTAACTTTAAACCTTGGCCATTGAAAAACTTAATGCCGTTATCATAATAAGGATTATGTGATGCGCTGATCACTATCCCCGCTTCAGCGCGAAACGTTTGCGCTAAATAAGCAACTGCAGGCGTTGGCATGGGCCCTAAAAGAATAACATCAATACCTGCTGCAATTAATCCAGCCTCTAGGGCAGTCTCCAACATGTAACCTGAAATACGAGTGTCTTTACCTATAATGACTTTTTTAGTGCCATGAAGTGAGAGTACACGCCCTGCGGCCCAACCCAATTTCATCGCAAACTCTGGGTTAATAGGACCTTGACCTACTAAACCACGCACACCGTCCGTGCCAAAATATTTTCTTTCTTTCATTTAAAGTACTCCTTGTTTGCAGGCTTGATATACGCCAAGCACATCTGCGGTTTCTTTTACATCATGCACACGAATAATGTGTGCACCGTTTTGTGCGGCGATCAGTGCTCCAGCTAAACTGCCTGCCAATCTATCGTCTGTGTCTCTATTTAATAAATTACCAATCATTGACTTACGCGATAATCCCGCGAGCAAAGGAAGTCCCAATTTTGCATAATCGTTAAATTGAGCCAATATTTGATAATTATGCTTTAGTGTTTTTCCAAAACCAAAACCAGGATCTAAAATTAACTGGCTTTGTTTAATGCCAGCAGCTTCACATGCGGCTATTCGCTGGCTAAAAAAATCGTTTATCTCACCCGCTAAGTCATTATAGTGAGGAGCGTGTTGCATACTACGAGGTTGCCCTTGCATATGCATTAAACACACTGCTACCTCAGGAAACTGTGCAACCACATCGATTGCGCCGGGCTCTTGCAATGCCCGTACATCGTTGACAATATCAGCACCGGCTTCAATCGCTTGGCGCATCACCTCAGCTTTACTGGTATCGATTGAAATAACGCAGTCACTTTGCTCACGAATAGCTTTAATAATAGGAATAACACGCTTTAGCTCATCTTCAAGGCTAACATCAGGTGCGCCTGGGCGTGTTGACTCGCCACCGATATCTAAAATGGTCGCACCATCATCAAGTAATTGTATCGCATGACTCAGCGCGGCAGTTGTATTTAAGAACTGACCGCCATCAGAAAATGAATCAGGGGTAACATTCACGATCCCCATAATCACAGGCTCTGCAAAATCAAGCGTTCGGCCACGCGCAAGGTTAATTTTATTATTCATCGCTAACCTTAATATGTGATAATTTTAGTTATTTACATCAAACTGATACAAAAAAGCCCCGAACTTCGGGGCTTTTGGATATGTTATTTTAACGATTATTCAGCTTTATCATCAAGGTTTGTTTCATCTTTTTTAGATTCATCAGCTGGTTTTTGTACTTCATCAACTGGTTTGTCTTTAGAAACATCTTCTTTTTCTGGTTTAGCTTCATGACGGTCATGCGCATCACGTGGTTCACGTACAGGCTGACGAGCCATTAAATCATCAATTTGCTTCGCATCAATGGTTTCATACTTCATTAATGCATCTTTCATTGCATGCAGAATATCAATGTTTTCTTTCAATATTGATTCTGCACGTTGATAGTTGCGGTCTGAGAATAAACGTACTTCTGCATCAATTACTTTCGCCGTCTCATCAGACATGCTCATAGAGCGACCACCGCCGCCACCCATGTACATCTCACTTTGATCTTCAGCGTAAAGTAATGGACCTAATTTTTCGCTTAAGCCCCACTGAGTCACCATCTTACGCGCAATATCAGTGGCACGTTCAATGTCGTTGCTTGCACCCGTGGTTACTTTGTCTTCACCATAAATGATTGCCTCAGCAATACGACCACCGTAAAGGCTTGAAATCATTGATTCTAAAAGCTCTTTAGAGTGACTAACACGATCTTGTTCTGGTAAATACATAGTCACACCTAGCGCTCGGCCACGTGGGATAATAGATACTTTATAAACCGGGTCGTGCTCTGGCACCATACGACCTACAATTGCGTGGCCAGCTTCATGGTAAGCCGTCATTTCTTTCTCTTGCTCACTCATAACCATGGTCTTGCGCTCAGCGCCCATCATGATTTTATCTTTCGCAGCGTCGAATTCAGCCATACTAACAACACGTTTATTGCCACGTGCAGCATACAAAGCCGCTTCATTTACAAGGTTAGCGAGATCAGCACCCGAGAATCCTGGTGTACCACGTGCAATCACGGCCGCTTCAACGTTATCGCCTAATGGCACTTTACGCATATGTACTTTGAGAATTTGTTCACGACCACGAATATCAGGTAAACCGACCACTACTTGACGGTCAAAACGACCAGGACGAAGCAACGCAGGGTCTAGTACGTCAGGGCGGTTTGTCGCAGCAATAACGATAATACCTTCATTACCTTCAAAGCCATCCATTTCAACAAGCATTTGGTTTAGAGTTTGCTCACGTTCATCATGGCCGCCCCCCATACCAGCGCCACGTTTACGCCCTACCGCATCAATTTCATCGATAAAGATAATACAAGGCGCTGCTTTTTTAGCTTGTTCGAACATGTCACGTACACGTGATGCACCTACACCTACAAACATTTCAACAAAGTCAGAACCCGAAATAGTAAAGAACGGTACTTTTGCTTCACCAGCAACAGCCTTAGCAAGTAATGTTTTACCTGTACCTGGAGGACCGACCATAAGTACACCTTTAGGAATACTACCGCCTAATTTTTGAAACTTAGAAGGGTCACGTAAAAAGTCCACCAGCTCGGTTACATCGTCTTTGGCTTCATCACAACCAGCTACATCAGCAAAGGTCGTTTTGACTTGATCTTCACTCATTAAGCGGGCTTTACTTTTACCAAATGACATGGCGCCTTTTCCACCGCCACCTTGCATCTGACGCATGAAGAAAATCCACACACCAATAAGCAGGATCATAGGGAACCAAGAAATAAAAATGCTTGCTAAAAACGATTGTTCTTCAGGTTTAACACCTTTAACGTTCACATCGCTTTTTAACAAATCATTTAAAATGTCTTTGTCATAAATAGGCATAATGGTTTGAAAACGCTCGCCACTATTTTTTATGCCAGTAATTGTGCCACTACCACTTTCAATGGACACTTCTTGTATAGAGCCGCTACGGGCGTCTTTTACAAATTGACTGTAACTTGTTTGACGATCAACTTGATCGCCGCCATTAAAGCTCTGAAATACTGACATAAGCACTACTGCAATAACCAGCCAGAGTATTAGATTTTTCGCCATATCGCTCAAGGGGTTAACCTCTTGTATCCAATTAATTTAAATTCAACTAAACGCCAAGCAACTGTACTACAGTTTGTATCCAGTCGCTACTATATATACTTCCCGAGAACGGGGACGCGAGGCATCCGGTTTACGTATCTTCACTGCTTTAAAACTATTACGTACATCTTGCAAATATTGATCAAAGCCTTCACCTTGGAATACTTTAACAATAAACGCGCCATTTTTCTTTAAAACTTGGTTGCACATATCAAGTGCAAGCTCAACCAAGTACATGCTGCCTGCCTGATCAACCGAGTTATTGCCACTCATGTTAGGTGCCATATCAGACAATACCACATCTACATTTTTACCATCAATGCGTTTTAACAATGCATCAAGTACCGCTTCTTCACGAAAATCGCCTTGTAAAAAGTCAACGCCCGCTAAAGAATCCATAGGTAAAATATCACACGCAACCACTTGGCCTTTGTCACCCACTTTTTCAGCTAAGTATTGTGACCAACTCCCTGGGGCCGCGCCTAAATCAACAACGGTCATCGCTGGACGCAATAACTTATCTTTGTTTTGGATTTCGTCTAATTTGAAAACAGCTCGAGAGCGCCAGCCTTTTTTTTGCGCTTCTTGAACATATTTATCATCAAAATGTTCTTTAAGCCAACGTTGTGAACTGGCTGACTGTTTTTTATTTGTCATAAATTAACACGCAACTAATTAGTAATATTCTCTAGATGGCGTTAGAATACCCTTAATTCAAGCCATATTCAGCAAAATTTGTAATATCATGACATTATCAAACAAACAAAAGCAGTTTTTAAAAGGTCAGGCGCATAGCCTTAAGCCTGTAGTTTTACTAGGTTCTAACGGTTTAACCGAAGGCGTAGTAGTTGAAATCCAAAGCGCACTAGAAATTCACGAATTAATTAAAGTGAAGGTGCCAACAGACGATCGTGAAACCAAAAAGCTTATTTTTGATGCCATTGTTCGCGAAACAGGGGCTACTAAATTACAGACTATCGGTCATACGATTGTGCTTTATCGTCAAAGCCCTGAGAAAAAAATTCAATTACCTCGTGGCTAATAAGCCATTTAAAGGTAAAACAAAAAAAACCAGCCATTGCTGGTTTTTTTATGCCTGCTTAAAAACCCATTGTCAGCGTTTTAACTTCATAACTATTATTTTCTAGCTTACTCACTAAATAATAATGCCCGTACTGACTCTCATCCATACTTTCAATAGCTTGGTTACTCAATAATGAAGCCAACTGCGGTGTGGTATTACTATGTCCTATTACTACCACAACGCCATTTTGTGCTAATAATTGTTTTTTCAATGTCGTTAGATCAGCAGCATCATAGGTAATAACTTTAATATTATAATACGCGGCTAATGGCGCTGCCGTGCTTAGGGTGCGGTTATAGTTACTGCTGAATAACGTTATGTTTGGATAGGTGTTAACTAACGAAACCAAGTGCTCAGCACGCGCTTGGCCTTGGGCAGTTAGAAATGGATTTTCCCCTGTTTGTTTTTCGCTATGTCGAAACAAGTAAACCTGTTCAGGGGCAGAAAAGGCGGGTTGGCAAATAAGTAATAATGCTATTAACAATGTTTTTATGTGGGCGTTCATTATTGCTTCTCTCGTTTATATACTAATAGGCGATTTATAAACTCAGTTGTAAGCTCATTTATGAGTCCAGTTTCTGCATTTAAAATCAAACTAAAGCCTACATTTAAGTGCGGAAACACAACCAAATCACTGCGGTAGCCTTGCACCCAACCACTGTGGTAATAAAGCGTTTCATCATCATAATCATACACACGCCAGCCTAGCCCATAGTAGGCTTCGTTCATGTGCTCTCGCCATACTCGTCTGTAGCGTTCTTTTTTAGTATGTGTATAAGGACGCGTTTGCGTGGCCAATGCATCTAAGGATAATACCGATGGATATTGCCCTAGTTGCGCATTTAACCAAATAGCCATATCTGACGCACTGGCGTTTACCCCAGCCGCCGGAGCGACTTTATAATAATTCTTTTTCAAACGGGCACTGTACCAACGCTTTTTCCCTCGCACATGAGGGTGTGCGTAGTTACTATCTTGCACCATGGCATCGTAGCCTAAGCTTGCATCGTTCATTTTTAGAGGGATAAAAAATGCGTCATTGAGCCACTGAGTATAAGTTTTGTTGGTGCTTTTTAAAATCACGTCATCAATTAAACTAAACATGACATTTTGATAGCCATAACAGTCACCGGGTTCGCATATAGGTTTTACACTTAATAGCTTTTCTACAATATCGCTATACCCCATTCGCGATTCGATTAAATTATCGTATGCATTCGGTACTAGCCCACTAGAATGGCTTAAAATATGAAAAACCTTTAAATCATCTTTGTAGTCGGTTTGTTTAAATTCAGGAATGTAATGACTAACAGGAAAATACAAATTAAGTTGTTCTTCATTTGCAAGTTTTGCCGCTAACGACCCTGCAAACGTTTTAGATACTGAGGCCAAACGAAACCGAGTGTGTGGATTAATTTTTTGCCCACTGCGCACTTTGGTATGCCCCATAGTATGTATATAGTCACGCGCTTGTGCGTTGACGATGGAAAGCGCTCCGCCCGGAATCTTTTTTACTTTTAGTTTTTTTTCTACGTAGCGCCCATAATTTTTAACAAAAGCTTCCCAGTCAGGATCTGTGCTTGCGCTTGCCTGTAAATGCGTCCCTAAAATACATAAAGCAAAAAAATAAAAGGGTAAGGAGTTAAAATACTTCATTCTTAGCTAATTTTTCTTTTTTAGTCATAATCAGCCTCTATAATATCATGAACTTTTGCTCGGACTAACGTACAATATGTTCGATTAATGGCTTTTGAGTGGATGTAAAATATTTATGCGTTTTTTAGTTGTATCACTTTTTATTGTATTAGCTTCAGGTTGTGCCGTAGTTAAGCAGCCTGCAGAACCTTTAGCAATGCCTGCAAAACCTTTGCTTAAGAGTCAAACTTACCAACTTAAATATGAAACCGAGCATGCTTCACCGAAAGTAAAATCGGTGCAATTACCTGCACATAACATTAAAAAAAATCAGACTGTCAGAGTGATCGTAGACCGTGCAAGTGTCACCGACACATTAGTATCTCAAATTAGCCAAGCACTTAACGATAAACAACTAAAAGTTACCACAACCGATAATAGTGATTACACGTTAGCTATCCATCAAGTTGACCTTGAGTTTATAGATGATGCTAAGTACATCTTAGCGCAGCCAGAAAAACCTTATTCATTGTTTTCAAAAGTAGCACAGCAATTCCCTTCTCAACAATGCGCAAATATACTGGCACAAGTTAGTATGCGCCTTACACACAAAGCATCGGGAGATGTAGTTTGGTTTGCCAAATCATCAATAGATAGTGCAAGCTTTCACCGTGAGCCCCTAATCTATAGCTTTACTGAAGAAAAAAAGATCACTAACGAGTTAGAAGTTGTTGCGTTTATTCATAAACATAATACCGAACAGGCTCGGCTTAAGCGTGCTGAACTTAAAAATGAAGTAACGGCCCCTGCTTATAAAACCATTACTAAACTGAGTCGTTTAACTAAATTAAATGGGCCATGTACACGTACTGAGATCAGCGCATTAACTCCCATGATGCAATTTTACTTAAGCAGTATACTTATCGATAAAATTAAGGTTCAGTAGTTGCAGGACGACCGCTACATTTTTTTACAGATTTAGCCAAGAGTTTGACAATATACTACCCTTTTAAGCAAACTCTAATTTAGGTTCCAAGGATGAAGCATTTCCCACAAAGACATTTTTTCCGTTGTGCAGCCTTATTGTTTGCGCTCATTTTTAGTGGCCAGAGCACAGCAAGCAATCGTTACTATGCCGATAACACATTGGAACCCACTACAGGGTTTGCCTGGGACTGGAGTGCAGGAGCTGGTTATTACATAGAAGATTCTTATTTGGTGGGCATGAATTCTTATGATGTTGGCGCCGAGTTAGATTTAAGCCTTGCGGTTTCTTACGATAATTTTTACCTTGATTTTGATCATAATCAACTCAGCGGTGGACTTGTTTTAGGCTATAGCTTAATTAACAAATACGATTGGGGCCTTGATTTATTAGGTACTAATTCGCAAGCCGGGTTTGACGAGCAAGGCTTAGGTATTTATAACGATGGCATTATTGAGCCACTGCGCGGTATCAAAAAACGTAACTATGATTTTGATACTGGCCTTCGATTAACACGTCGATTTGAAAACTCACAAATTTCCCTTGAATACTTACATGATATATCTGGTGCTCATAATGGCTGGGTGGCAAACGTATTTTTTAGTCATATTCAGCCTTGGCGTAATTGGGAGTTTCGCTCTGGTATTGGCCTAAGTGCCTACTCTGCAGATTTTACAAACTATTATTTTGGTATTGATAGCGATGAAGCAAACGCAACTCGCCCTATTTATCAAACCAATGCCAGTACCAGTATTATGTTTGAATTTCATGCTGAATATCCCATTAATCAAGATTGGGTCTTTTTAGCAGGCTGGTTAACGACGTGGTTTTCAAAAGAAATTGATGACAGCCCAATTATTTCCCAAGGATATCAACACAAAGCCAAGGTAGGCGTGCGTTATGTACTTTAGATTTTTTTACTGTTTATTGTTTAGTTATTCAGGCTCTTTGCTGGCAGCCCCAGTGCAAATACCCGCTCAATTGAGTGCAGTACCTGATACCTGTGTGGCCTTACGTGAAGGACGTCACTGTTACGCCGATGTTGTTTTGTCATGGCAGCAAGTAGAAGTGGGAAATTATTGTCTACGCGATGCCACCTCAAAGTACATTATGCAGTGCTGGCTTAAACAGCGACAAGGTTCGTTTAATTATGCCTTTGACTCAACGCAAAGTATTTCGTTTGAACTATTTGACAGTAATACATCACAAGTCATTGCCGTCACAGAAGTAAAATTACAATGGGTGTATCAAAATAGGCAAAAAAAGCGGCGTTGGCGGTTATTTTAGTCACACACTATAGACATTATGATAGCTAAACATCATTTAGGTATGCGAAGAAAGCTTATGGATAATTACGGTACTATTTTACTGGTTGAAGATGATATTTCTCTTGCACAGTGGGTCACTGAGTATTTAACAGAGCAAGGCTATGTTGTACATGTATGTCATCGAGGTGATGAGGTTATAAGCCAAGTAAAACGTTTAAACCCACAACTTATTTTACTCGACATTATGCTGCCAGGGCTTGATGGTATTAGTGTATGTCGTGAGCTACGTAGCTTTTATCATGCCCCAATTATAATGCTTACTGCCCGCGATGAAGAAATGGATGAAGTCATTGGGCTAGAAGTCGGTGCTACCGATTATATAATAAAACCAGTACGCCCTCGCGCATTGCTTGCACGCATTAAATCTGCCTTGCGCTACAGTAGCGACACGCCTAAAACCGATGATCAAGCAAATATGATCAATATCGGTCAATTAAGTATTAATACCGAGTCACGCAACGTTTCCCTTAACCAACAGGATGTGAACATTTCAAGCGCAGAGTATTTATTACTGCATTACTTAGCCAGTAATGCAGGACAAGTTGTATCACGCGATGCGGTGTTTAAAGCAACCAAAGGCAGGGAATATGATGGCCTAGATAGAAGCGTTGATGTGCTTATTTCTGCCTTGCGTAAAAAGTTTAATGATGACCCACAAAAACCAGAAAAAATTAAAACCATTTGGGGACGTGGTTATTTGTTTGTGACTACAGCGTGGTAAATTTTAATGCCTGAGTGCTTAAAATAATTAGCGCGATAGTAATAAAAGTCACTTCAATACACCCAGCCTATTATGGAATAGCATCAATGAAAAAGTTTTACATTTCACTACTAGGCAGTGCGCTGCTTTCAATTATTGTTTTAGGTTGGCTTATTGATGCATTTAGCCAACAAGCGCATGCGCCTTTGGATGAGTTTAGCGTTCAAAGCCAGATTATTGTCGGGTTAAGTAAACAGCTCACGGCGCTTAAACCCGATGCTCGCCCGCAACAAGTAACAAAGCTCGCCGCTGACTTTGACCTTATACTTAACTACAAATTAAATCAGTCGCTGGCACTGCCCTTAGCGCTATTAGATAAAATGCAAACCCAAGGCGGATTAATACTCGAAGACGAGCAAGGCTTTTATATGCTCTACACAAATGATGAGTTAAGTCCTTATCATTTAACCATGCGTTTAGATAAACCCTATGAGGCCACACAACGAAACGATATTATTTTAACGCTATTATTTTACACTGGCTTATGTGTTTTTATGGGTTTTATTATTACCCCTTTAGCAAAGCGCCTTACGGTGTTAAACGAAGCAGCAAAGCAATTTGCATCTGGTAATGTTAAAGCGCGTATTACCCCCTCTCGATTTACCTATATAAAAGACGTGGAACTGACCTTTAACCGTATGGCGAGTCAAATTGAAAAGCTAGTTGCTGAAAACAAGCTAATGGCCTCCAGCTTATCGCATGATATTAGAACTCCAATTGCTTGCTTACGCTTTGGTGTCGACGCCGCTCTTGATAGTCATGACGAGAGTAAAATAAAGCATTATTTAACTCGCATGGAAACCGACTTGGATCATATGGAGTCAATGCTAAAAAGCTATTTAACGTTTGCTACTTTAGAGCAAAATGCGAATAAGCTTACTTACTCATCAGCAAACCTTAAACAATACCTAAGTGATATTGTATTGCAACTTGAGCCTAGAATAACCTCTCGCTCGCTTAATATTTCTTTAGAATGTGATGATCATACCGTTTATGCTGACTTACATTGGCTGGCAAGAGCAATCACCAACTTAATTAATAATGCCTGCGACTTTGCAAATCACAGCATTCAAGTAACCGCTTCAGTACAAGAACGTTTTCTGGTGGTGAACATCGCCGACGACGGACCAGGCATTGCTCAAGAAAATAATCATAAAGTATTTAGCCCATTTTTTCGTGAACGCAGCCACCGTAATCGCAGTGATAATAGTTATGGCTTGGGGTTAGCAATCGTCGCCAAAGTTGCCGATTGGCATCATGGCACCGTAAAAGTGAGTAAAAGTGAACGACTCTCAGGCGCCTGTTTCACATTAACCATCGCTCAGTTTGAACATTAATCAACAACGCAAAGATGCTCAATACAGCTGATAAACGAAATATAATTAAAAAAATTGTGCTATTTATAATCAAAATACGCACGTGTTATTTATACAGCTAAATAAAACGCAATAATTGTGCAACAGAGACAAATAAGCACTTTTTATTTAATTACAATTCCAGTAGATTGTCACGGCGTCGAAAAAATAGAGAAGCAGAATAATATGAGTGCAGTAAGAGGTGAGTTTAGCTCCCGCTTTGGTTTTATAATGGCTGCGGCAGGATCAGCTGTTGGCTTGGGTAATATTTGGGGTTTTCCGACTCAAACAGCAAGTAATGGGGGCGCTGCATTTTTAGTCGCGTATTTAGTACTGGCTTTCTTTTTAGCCTACCCCGCTTTAATGGCAGAACTGATGATAGGTCGCCATGGGCAAGCTAATGCGGTCTCTTCATTAACTAAATTAACCACGCGACCATGGCAAAAGCAATTTGCCTTTGCTGTCGGTTTTGGTGGTATTTTATGTGCTGGATTTATTTTAAGTTTTTATGCCATTGTTGCCGGTTGGATGTTAAGTGCCACTTTAGAACCGGTAACCACATTGGTCGGCGCTGATGCCGCCTCTTTATGGTTAAGTGAGCAATCGCTTACTCGTAATATTCTTTTCACTGTTTTATTTATTATTTTAACTGTTGCTATTATCAGCCGCGGTGTAGAAAACGGCATTGAAAAATGGTCTAAACGCTTAATGCCCGCTCTGCTCGGTATTTTGTTTGCCCTAATTGCCTACGTGATGACTCAAGAAGGCGCTGTTGAGGGGTTAAAAGCTTACTTAGTCCCTGACTTTTCTTCTATTTTTGACCCTACATTGTTAGTGAGTGCCTTAGGCCAAGCTTTCTTTTCATTGTCACTGGGCACCAGTGTGATGATTATATATGGCTCATATATCAGTAAAAAAGAAAACCTTGTTTCCCTTGGCGCGTATGTAACCTTAATTGATGTGTTTATAGCGTTTGTAGCGGGTTTATTGATCATCCCTGCTATGTATGTGGCACAAGCGCAAGGTGTTGAAATATTCTCTGCAACTACAGGTAAACTTCTCTCTGAAGATACTCTCGTATTTCAGGTATTGCCTGCCTTATTTGATGGCATGGGTGGTGTAGGTTTATTTGTTGGCTTTGCTTTTTTTGCATTGATGAGTATTGCCGCACTAACTTCATCTATTTCCATGCTAGAAGCGCCAGTGTCGTACACGGTAGAGCGCTTTGCGATGAAACGTGTTCAAGCAACGTGGTTAATAGGCGCTTTAATTGCCATAGTGAGCATTACCATTGTGTGTAACCTAGGCACTTTATTTGGCTTAGTGATCACCCTAACAACCAAAGTTGCACAACCTTTATTAGGGCTTATGTGCTGTATATTTGTAGGTTGGATCTGGTACAGATCGTCACTACTAAAAGCGATTCAACAAGGTAACCCTGAGGTGCATAATACGTTATTTTGGAAGATATGGCCTTGGTATACTAAGTTTGTATGCCCTATTGCCATTAGCTTAGTATTCTTACATTCCCTACTAAGCTAGTTAAAAGATGCATAAAAAAGGCCCACATCAGTGGGCCTTTTTAGTGGAGCAATATTACTGCTTTAAAATCATATCCTGATGGGGTATGCCATCTTCTATATATTCATCACCAACACATTCAAAACCGAATGAGCGATAAAAATTCAGTAGGTAGGTTTGTGCGCCAATATAAATATCGCGAGTCGGCCATTGCGCCTTACAGCATGCTATTGCTTCATTGACTAACTGTTTGCCTAATCCAGAACTTCGCTGTGATTGAGCAACCAATACACGCCCTATCGCACTGTACTGAGCATCTTTTTCATAACAACGGGCATAGGCATTCACCGATAGCCCATCAAGAAAATAGACATGACGTGTAGAGTCTGCGATATCGTGATCATCAAGTTCGGGGTAAGGACATGCTTGTTCCACAACGAATACGTCTACACGTACACGCATGATTGAAAACAGGGTTTGGGAGTCGAGCGCAGAGAATGGCTCACATTTAAACGCCATTTAAACACCTTTTTTATTGCAGGGGCTTACCTAAAGTAAGCCCCTAAAGCGATTAAGCGAATAATCGCTCTAACTGATCACATAACTGCGATAAATTAACATGGTCATGCTCTATGGTTAAATCAACATAGCCATCACTTCTAAATGCCCTGTCTAATTCAATCAATACATGGGTTTTATGCGCTTCAGGAATAAACGACAACTCAATTTCTTTTATGCCAAACAAACTGCGGCTATTAGGCTGATACTCAAGCTCTTGATAACATCCCGATACAGATTGAAAAGTAGGGGCACGTAAATGGCCTTGTTCTACATCGGCTTTAACTAAACTAAAACCAAGCTTTTCCATCGCTTGCATGCATGTTTTAACCGCTTCATTAGGATAAATGTGTAAATGGTCTTTATCTGTTGGATCAAGCGCAAGGTCAATATCAAGGCCTGTTTCTAACCATACATAAGATTGATTATAACCTGCATTAATTTCAGTTATAGGCGTTTCTGAGTGTAAACGGGCTTCAAACGGAATAGTTCTTACTTCACCGGGCTCAATAATACCAAGATCGGTAATGCGCCACTGGTCAATCACATGATTAGTGAAATAATCACCGTCTTCACTCGCCACTTTTACACGGGTAACTAACATTAAGTCTAAACCGGTAATTTCTTGGCTCACATCACCTGCAGTAATTACAATTTGCGCGTTAAATAATTGCCCCGGCTGAAGATGCTCGGTCTCTAAAATAGTATCTACTTTGGCGGCACCAATGCCTACCGATGCTAAAATCTTTTTAAACATATTTTCTCCTTAAGCTAAGCAACTCTAATGTTTGCTTACGCTTAAACTCCTTCGTTATGGCATCTTAACCACATTTAAAAGCTCTTGTCAGCGAAAAACTGCTATTTACATGCTGTTTACCATAAAACTAGCCATATATGTGCATTTTTTATACATTAAAGCTACTTTACCTCTGCATAAACTGACAGTAGCAATCATTTGATAAATACTCACTATCACGTAACTAACTGCGTTAAATAAGTAGATTAATTGTCAATAAGCATTGTTTTTCGCTACACTACAGTGCCTAAAAAAGTGGTATTAATAACTATGGAACTAATTTATTTTGCTACCGCCTTCGTCTGCGGTTTTGGTATATACCAGCTAAAATTGCCGCCACTTATCGGCTTTCTTATGGCTGGATTTATTCTTAATTTAGCGGGTTATAAAAGCACGGAACTGCTGGAAACAATTGCATCTTTAGGGGTTACACTGCTACTTTTTAGTATTGGCCTCAAGCTTAAAATTTCAAATTTAATAAAGCCTCAAGTCTGGGCTCCGGCCACCTTACATATTATTCTAAGCAGCGCTTTATTTAGTGGCTTTATGCTACTACTGGGTGTTTTTGCACTGCCATTATTCGTCGATTTAAGTTGGCAAAGTGCGCTGTTAGTTGGTTTTGCTCTGAGCTTTTCAAGCACCGTATTTGCGGTAAAAGTTCTTGAAGAGCGCGGTGAAATGGCAAGCCTGCACGGTAAAATAGCCATTGGTATTTTAGTTATGCAGGATATATTTGCGGTTATATTTTTAGCGGTCAGTACCGGTAAGTTGCCGAATATTTGGGCCTTAGGGTTAATTATTGCCTTACCTTTATTTCGCCCTGTTATGTACTGGGTGTTAAACCGCTCTAAACATGGTGAGTTACTGCCGCTATTTGGGTTTTTCTTTGCCTTAGTAGCAGGTTATAACGCCTTTGAATTTGCAGGTCTCAAAGGTGATTTAGGTGCTTTGATTGTAGGTATGATGTTCGCACCACACAAAAAAGCCGGTGAATTGTCTAAGTCATTGCTTAGCCTAAAAGATATATTGCTAGTTGGCTTTTTCCTAAGCATTGGTTTAAGTGCAGAGCTTACTGCCCACTCCTTAGTCGTCGCTTTAGTGCTGGTATTAATTATTCCAATTAAAACCCTGCTTTATTACATACTAACCAACCTATTTAAACTTCGTGCGCGTACCTCTTTGTTAACAGCATTTAGCCTAGCTAACTTTAGCGAATTTGGTTTGATTGTCTGTGCAGTTGCCGCATCTACCGGCATGGTTACCTCTGAGTGGCTTGCTGTTATTGCGATTGCGGTGTCGATCACCTTTGTAATTGCTTCTCCTTTAAATAAACGCTCTAACGAGCTATACGTTAAAATTGAACGCTTTTTATTAAAGTTTGAAAGCAAAACCCGCTTAGCTGAAGAGCTCCCAGTAAACTTAAATGACACAAAAATTGTTATTTTTGGTATGGGTAGAATTGGCACAGGTGCCTATGAAACAATAAACGCAACTCATCCGGATGTTGTTGCAGGTATTGATATTAAGCCTGAGGTAGTTGATAAGCATGTAAAGCGAGGTCGCCGAGTATTAATTGCCGATGCCACCGATCCTGATTTTTGGCAACGTGTTAACCACTCCCACGTTGAAATGGTAATGCTAGCTATGCCTAAGCACATGCAAAATATTTTTGCCTTAGAGCAATTACAAGCATCGGGTTATAAAGGACAAGTAACGGCGATTGCCAACTACCCCGATCAGCAAAAAGAATTAGAAGAAATGGGAATAGACTCTACTTACAACTTTTACTTAGAAGCAGGTAGCGGTTTTGCAGAGCATGTAAAGCAAACCCTGTTTCCTTAATAGGGTTTAGATGCAAATGGATTGCATTTACATTCCTTTACATCTGCGTATTTTATTGGTTTAAAAATAAGGTAAAATGTCTGTGTTGGTTTAGTAAAGCTAATACCTAAGTGTGTATTTAAATAAAAATATACACAACTGGACCCCTTGCTTTTAATTAACCAATAAGATTCTCAAATTAGAGGGCCTACTCCCTCTATCAATAGGCTGTTACTTGCCCGTTACAGCCTATTTTATTTCTTTATTATCCCTTACACTTAACACCTCTACTCATAAAAGATGTCAATAATGGATCCTCAACAACTTAAAGTCGCCATTAATACCATTATGCCGTTTGGTAAATATGCTGGACGCCCCTTACTTTTGCTGCCTGAGCCTTATTTAGTGTGGTTTAAACAGCAAGGCTTTCCTGATAGCAAGCTCGGCTCTCAACTTGCAATGATGTACGAAGTGAAGCTTAATGGTTTAGAGCAAATGTTGATGCCATTACTAGAAAAAAATAGTAAATAAATAGAACTTTTCTATAAGTGGCCTGTCTATCTATTTGCTACTTGTTGATTTTTTGGTTTTAAACCGCAAAAAAGCGCCTTTAAGGCGCTTTTTTATTGTGTGGAATTTACTAGTCTAAGCTAATAATAAACTTAACCCCACCCAGTGTTGAGTCTTCAATTGCGCACTGACCTTTGTGCCATGACACAATTTTACTCACTATCGCCAGCCCTAGCCCAAACCCTCCGGTTTTTTTATCACGACTTTTATCTAAGCGCGTAAACGGCTTAAATACTTTTTCGCGCTCAGAGAAGGCAATGCCGGGGCCATCATCTTCAACCACTAGCAGTAACTTTTCATCGGCAGTACTTAAACTAATATGTACACTTTGCGAGGCATGTTTAAGTGCATTACTGATTAAGTTTTGCAGCACCCGCGACATAAAATGACTATCGCATAAGTAAATAAATTGAGTGGGGAGCGTTGTTGTTAGTTTAATACGGGTATCAAAGTTTACTTTTTCAATATTAGTTTTAATTAATGCAACGATATCGCAAGGGGCTAATTGTAGACTAGGTTGCTGTGTATCTAAACGGGCGTATTCCAACATTTCAGATACCAAGGACTCCAGTTCATGAATATCCATTTGCATGTCAGATAAATACTGCTGTGCTTTGGTATCGTGAGTTTTATCCTCGAGTATTGCAATAGCAAACTTCAACCGCGCTAATGGCGTTCTAAATTCATGAGATACAGAAGAGGTGAGCTCTTGCTGAGCACTAAGTAAAAACTCAATACGTTGCTGCATTACTTGCAATGTATCGGTGATGGGTAAGAAGAATGACTTTGAGCCATGGCTTAATTGAAAGTCTTGCGAGCCACCCACTGCCTCGCATGCATGACTCAGCTTTGCAAAGTCTCGCCACAACAAAAAGCTCCACAAACCTATTGGTAAACTTATAATAAACAACACCAGTAAATACGGTAACACAGTCCCTGAGCTGCTGTGTTTAACACCCACAGGGCCTACTTGTAGCAATTGTGAATTATTTAGCGTTACATACCAAACGATACGCTGCTGTTTATCATATAAATAAAGGTAATGGTTTTGAAATAGTTGTGCTTGCTGTTCTGGTGGGAGCACTAGATCTTGCTGGGCAATGACTTGGCTATCAAAATTATGTTTAAGCTGCTCAAGCCCATCTGGGGTTTGTGAAAGCAGCCATAAAGACTGCCCGAATTCGTCATCTAACAATACACTTTGCTGAGATTCATCATAGGGCCAAAACTGCTCTATAACGCCACTAACAATAAACAAAGAGGCAATAATATACACGTAAAGGCTTATAAATAGCTTTCCCATTAACCTAGCCTAACACCTTGCATTTATTACATATCCCACGCATCTGATACAAATAGATAGCCTTGCCCCCATACCGTTTTAATTCGATAGGGTTTATCACTGTTATCACCGAGCTTTTTACGAATGCGTGATACACGAACATCCACCGTGCGGTCTAACCCGTCGTACTCACGCCCTATCATATGTTGATGGACATGCTCTCGACTGAGCACTTCACCAGCATTTGAAGCCAATAACCACAGCAATTCAAATTCATGAGAAGTCAGGACAATTTCAACACCGCTTAGCTTTACAATGCGGCTGGTTTTATCTATTGATAAATCACCAAATTGAAGTTCTTCAATCGCTTTAACACTTGGCTGTCCACGGCGAAGCAATGCACTAATTCGAGCAAGAAGTACACGCGGCTCTGCCGGTTTTATAACGTAGTCGTCAGCCCCGAGTTCTAAGCCTATAACTTGATCGAAGTCTTCACCCTTTGCTGTTAGCATTAAAATAGGGAGAGTGTATTTATCGCGTACTTGTCGACACACGCTAAAGCCATCTTTTCCTGGCAACATTACATCTAAAATGATCAAGTCGACGTGGTTTTCACTAAGATAAGGAAACACTTCGTCACCGCGTTCTAAAACGTCAACTTCTAAGCCATTATGCTCAAGATAGTCTTTGGTTAATTGTTGCAACCCTAAATCATCTTCAACAAGTAATATCTTTGGCATTTACTGCTCCTAAATTAAAAAAAGCTCCAAGGTGAGCGTAGCCGATGTTTTTTCTTAGCGTATGCGGTTTGCACTTCTATTTGCACACTCGCTAACGATACACCTGTATGGGGATTAATCAGGGAGTATATGGTCTCCACCTGAACACGCGCTTTATAACTAAGTTGGCCTTTTTTGACACCTTGCCAGCATTGCAATTGTGTATCTTGTTGGTATAAACATACATCGCTAGCGGCTGACAGTTGCCACTTAAATTTTAACTCAAGATCACAAAATTCTTGTTGTTCGGAAACCACACAGACTTTGGGTGATACGTTAAGTGAAGAGGCTTTTGCAACGCTAGCGTTGCTAAAAAATGAAGCTGCAAGCACAACCAACATAAAACACTTCATATTAAAATGTATGTTCGAATCCTATAAAGGCGGTCATTGAATAGTCATGTTCAAAAAGCGGGCTGCTATCCATTGCTGAATAATCATAATAGGCTAAATGAAAACGAAGCGCGTTGACTCCATCTACAGGCCAACGGGCGTCGATTTTAGCATAAGGTTGCCAACTACTACCAACTTCTATTTCACCGTAAATAGATTCAGTGCTATTTAAACCATAAAAATAGTTATTTAGTTGGGCTGATTTGTAATTAACGCCTAACGTCGACTTTAACGTTAATTGCTTAAACTCATGATGATATTGCCATTGCAACGATCCCCTGTAGCCATTATAAACGCTGTTTACATCATGCAATAATTGCGCAGAAAATACTTGCTGCTGCTTTACAAAAAAATAGCTGATACCGGCATCAAGTGCGACTCGTCTTTTTTGTATATTATTTATATTTACTTGACGAGGTGAGTCAGTGTGTAGCGATTCTAATATCTCGTTCTCAGCGGTTGTTTTAAAGGCGAAAATATTTTGTGGATGCCAATCAATAAAAAAACGTGACTCAGGGTTAATTTCTGACACAAAACTAACGTTATGTTGTTTGCTTTGTAAAAAAGAATAACCAAGGCGGCCATTATCAAAAAACCAATTTTGACCATAATAGGCCACTTGCGGAATAACAACTAAGGGGATGTTATCTGCACCATACAGAGGATTTGTGATCACCCCAACACCAACACTCACACTAAGGTTAAGCTCATCAGTGGATATATGTTGCTGCTTCTGAGCAATCGCATTAGTGCTTAATAGCACTAATAACAGGCATGTGTTTATTCTCAGATGGAACCGCATGAAGTTAATCGCTAGTTTATAAAGTGGCTTTGACCCTATAGTAGCAAGTAGTATGAACACAAGCTCTAGAGGGTTACAATCATTAACAAATTTGATACAAACAGAACACGTTTACATATCGGCCGCTATTTCGACCCGATTACGACCATGGGTTTTAGCTAAATAAAGTGCTCTATCTGCCTTTTCAACTAATAAACAGCTCTTACTAAAAGGTTCCATTAAAGCAATGCCGAAACTGGCTGAAATATTACGTTTATTATTACTGTCTTCTTTTTTACGAATCGTCAATTTGGCAATGCTCAAACGAAGCTGATTACAAAATGCCATCGCATCATTAATGCTTTCAAAGTAACCCGTAATACAAAATTCTTCACCACCAAAACGATAAGCTCTGTATTGCTCTTGTACACTATTTTGCACTTTTTGAGCGACTAGCTTGAGTACCTCATCGCCTTTTTGATGGCCAAAATCGTCATTAAAACGTTTAAAATGATCAATATCGAACATAATCAACACCGCTAATTTACCGTGTTCATTTTGTGAAGAGGCGTTCAAACAAAACTCAACAATGTCTGTGTCAAACTTACCGCGATTAAATAATCCGGTTAAGGAATCTTTATCAACCGCTTCTTGGGTCACGCTAAGCGCTTCTTTTAAATCTTTAATTTCGTTGTACGCTTGCGCTAATTTGGTTTGGAATCCACGGGCGTAATCTTGCATCGCAATTGATTCGTCAGTTAGGCGCTCAACGCAAGAAAGGATCTCATTAAATGAGTTAATACTAGAGAGCGTTTTTAATTCATTTTGTGAATCAACTAACGAGGTAGTAAAGCTTTTCGAATATTGAATGGAGTCACTAAGATCAAACTGCATTTGCTCTACGGTGCCATGAAACCTTTCAGACATTTGTTGAAAAAATGCAAGCTCTTCGTCATTAATATGCTTATTAAAAATTTCTTGGGCGGTTTGAGCTGAACACGTATTGTGCAAAGAGATGACTTTATCAAGCTCTGTGTTTAGTTGTGGGTTGTCGCCCTGTACATAACAGTACCAAATAGCATAATTTATTGGCGTTACAGGCATTTTGTATTTAACCATCAACGGAATGGCTTTTTTTAAACACTGGGCAGAATGAGCAAGTGAAACCGTATTATCCATAATTAAAACTCTTAGACATCACAACAAAGATGTTAATAAACACATAAATATTAGCGGTTTATATTAACAGTTTTTTATCATCCAACAAGCCTATATTATGTTTTCCCCCATATTTTGTGCAATATTCCAAAGCGCACTAATAGCAGGGTCGTTTAGTTCTTTATGTAATACAGCCAAACCAATTTTAAACCCTTGTGGTGGCTCGCCTTTATACTCTAAAACCTGAACCTTATCGTTAAGCGGACTATTATCGAGTACAATTTTTGGGATCATGGCCACGCCTAACCCTAAACTCACCATAGATACCATAGCTTCATGCCCTGCCACTTGCGCGTAAATTTTTCCTTGTACATTATTTTTTCGCCACCACTGCTCCAACCTTTGTCTTGAAAATCCTTGTTCAGCAACAATAAATTCAAGCTCAGACCAATCAATAGTTTCGCTACTAGTGGCTAATTTTTCTGTGATCGGACATTGAATAGTGGGTGCAATTAATACCAATGGCGAGTAGCCAATATCTACAAATGCAATTTGTGCAGGTAATTTACTGGGTCTGGCTGCAATGGCCATAGATTCATGTCCATCTAACACTCGGTTAATAGCCAAGGCGGGATCGCCCGTATTTAAGGTAATTTCAATATGCTGATGCTGAGCTCTCAGTTGCTCTAAAATATGATGCAAAAAACTGTAAGACGCGGTAACGGAGCAATAAAGGCTCACATTGCCATAAATATGTTGTTGCGGTTCGTTTAAATTAGCTTTAAACCGCTGCCAATGACTAAGTGTTGCACTGGCATACTCCTTAAATGCAACGCCTTCGCGGGTAAGCTTTACACTGCGATTATCACGCTGGAATAACATCACCCCTACTTCATCTTCTAACTGCTTAATATTACGACTTAAAGTGGGCGCACTTATGTGGCATAACTCACTGGCACGAGAGAAATGAAGCGTTTTTGCCAACGCCAAAAAGTAATTTAAATGCTTATGATCCATAACAACACCAGTATTTCATATTATGAAACACTTTAATTCAAATATATCATTTTACGCAAGAAAAGATTTTCCATATTGTTATTCCAAGCAAAGCAAAAGCAATGCATCTAACAAACTGAATTAATAGGAAACTTATCATGGCAAATTATTTTAATAGCTTACCTTTACGCGAACAATTAGCGCAATTGGCACAATGTGAATTTATGGGCGCAGACGAATTTAACGACGGTGTTGCTGCACTTAAAGGTAAAAAATTGGTAATTGTAGGCTGTGGCGCTCAGGGCCTAAATCAAGGCTTAAACTTACGTGATTCTGGTTTAGATGTAGCCTATACACTGCGTGATTCAGCCATTGCTGAGCGTCGTCAGTCATTCTTAAATGCATCTGACAATGGTTTTAAAGTGGGTACATATGAAGAGTTAATCCCAACAGCCGATGTAGTACTTAACTTAACACCTGATAAACAACATACTGCAGTTGTTAATGCCATCATGCCATTAATGAAACACGGCTCAACCCTTGCCTATTCACATGGCTTTAATATTGTTGAAGAAGGCATGCAAGTTCGTGAAGACATTACCGTTATTATGGTTGCACCAAAATGCCCGGGGTCAGAAGTACGTGAAGAGTATAAACGCGGCTTTGGTGTACCTACATTAATTGCGGTTCACCCAGAGAATGATCCTCAGGGCCATGGCTTGGCACAAGCAAAAGCCTATGCAGCAGGTACAGGTGGTCATCGCGCGGGGGTACTTAAATCATCATTTATCGCTGAAGTGAAATCTGATCTGATGGGCGAGCAAACCATTTTATGTGGCATGCTACAAACTGGCTCTATTTTATGTTTTGACAAAATGATTGAAAAAGGAATTGATGCCGGTTACGCCTCAAAACTTATTCAATATGGCTGGGAAGTGATCACAGAAGCACTTAAATATGGCGGTGTAACAAACATGCTTGACCGCTTATCAAACCCTGCAAAGGTTAAAGCGTTTGAGCTAAGTGAAGAGCTTAAAGTGATTATGCGTCCTCTTTATAACAAACACCAAGATGACATTATCGATGGCACATTTTCACGTGTAATGATGGAAGACTGGGCAAATGATGACGCTAACTTACTAAAATGGCGTGCTGAAACTGCAGAAACTCATTTTGAAAAAACCCCAGCAGGCGATGTAGAAATTGCTGAGCAAGAATTTTTTGACCACGGTATTTTAATGGTGGCAATGGTAAAAGCGGGTGTAGAACTGGCATTTGAAACCATGACAGCGGCCGGTATTATTGCAGAATCTGCCTATTATGAGTCACTGCATGAAACGCCGCTGATAGCCAATACTATTGCACGCAAAAAGTTATTTGAAATGAACCGCACTATTTCAGATACCGCTGAGTACGGCTGCTATTTATATAACCATGCCTGTTTGCCGCTTCTACAAGAATTTATGCAAGGTATTGATACTGATGTTATTGGTAAAGGCTTAAATGAGCAAAGTAATCAAGTTGATAACCAAACTTTAATTCAAATAAATACGGCTCTACGTGAGCACCCTGTTGAGAAAGTAGGCGCAAAATTACGCGGCTACATGTCTGCAATGAAAAAAATAGTTTAACCCAAGGGTCCTAGAACTTTCACTTGTTAGAAACCAAGCCCACTTGCATTTTGCTGTGGGCTTTTTTAAGTGCAAATTAATCATCAATAGCTGAAAATAAATAATGTGCTAAAATAATTCCCCTCATTGCCTCAGTTGTAAATATAAGCACTATCATGACGATACAAAATCTCTCTATTACTCAAAAAATAACAGCCCTTGGAAGCATTATTGCTATTTGTGTTGCTGTATTAATTGGTTTGACGTCTTTGCATAACTCAAAGAATATTATTGAGCAACGCATGATCGAATCTGAACTGCCAAGTAAATTGCAAACAATCAGTAATCATATTGGTGGCGAGATCAATGAACTTCTTGGTGCAGCACAGCAGCTTTCGGCAAATACCTTTATTTTAGATTGGGCAAATGCTGGCAACAACAACGACACGCTATTACTTAAAGAGCTCAATCGTTTGGTTGACCAATACGATCTTGCCACGGCTTCGTGGGCGAATAAAAACACTGCACAATATTGGAATCAAGATGGCTTTTTACGTGTTTTAAAAAATGATGCCGCAGATGGCTGGTTTTTTGCTTTTACACAATCAAAGCAACCTTACTCAATTAGTATTTATCAAGAGTCTGAAAACGATGTAAAAATGTTTGTTAACCACCAACAACCTAATGGTTTAGGCTTGGCAGGCTTAGCAAAAAGCATTACAGATATGCAAAAGCTGCTACAACAATTTAAAATTGAGCAATCAGGGTTTGTGTTTATTGCCGATAAAAACGGATTAATTCAGTTACATAAAGATGCAGACAAAGTCGCTAAGGTTAATATAGATAGTATTTACAGCGCTAATATTCATAACAAATTACTTAATAAAAACGGCTTCGCTTTAGAGGAAGTAAATATCAACGGGCAAGCCACACTCATTGCAGCCACACCGATTAAAAACACTGACTTATTTGTATTAGCTCAAGTCCCAAAAAGCGAAGTCTTTTCTAGTGTAAATACCCTAGAGTGGCAAATATTCACTTTCACTATCATCACTGCGCTAATCGCAAGCGTGATCAGTTACTTATTAGCTCGGTCTTTAGCTTCACCGTTATCAACAATGGCTGAGTTATTTTCGCGTTTAGGGCGTGGCGACGCAAATTTAGCCTATCGCTTACCAACATCTCCCCAACCTGAGCTAAATAATTTAACCACCGGCTTTAATCAATTTATTGAAAAAATAGAAACCGCTATTGTGCAAGTAGCTAATGAGAGCCACGGTATTCGCCACAGCTCAGATCATGTATTTTCGCAAGCCAAGCAAAACTCTTTAGCGCTTGATAAGCAAAAAGAGCAAACTATTTCAGTTGCAGCAGCCATTAATGAAATGGGCGCTACAGTGCAAGAAATAGCGCAAAGTGCTGCCAATGCAGCTAAGTTAACCAACGATAGCCGCGATAACACTAAGCAAAGCCATCAACAAGTGTTACAAAGCCAAACGACAATCTCAGCCCTTGCCAGCGACATTGACGGCATAACCGAGCAAGTTGCTTTACTTTCTAAAAAGACTATTGATATCGCTAGTATTGTGGATTCAATTAGAGGTATATCTGAACAAACCAACTTACTGGCTCTTAATGCAGCCATTGAATCTGCTCGTGCTGGTGAACATGGACGAGGCTTTGCTGTAGTTGCTGATGAAGTAAGAGCGCTGGCGAATCGTACCTCACAATCGACCACTGAAATTCAATCAATGATTGAAGAGCTCACTCATATTTCAGATGACGTTGTCAGCGATATCGGTCAATCAAAAGATAAAGCACAACAAAGCGTAAGCGCAATGCAAAACTCGGTTGAGTTACTTAATACCATTACTGAAACAGCCAATGAAATTAACGATATGGCGACCTTAATTGCCACCGCCACCGAACAGCAAAGTAGCGTTGTGAATGATGTAGGTCGTAGTATTGAGCAAATAAGTGAGATCAGTGATAAGTCAATGAGTGAACAAATCAATACAGAACAAGCAATTCGTGATTTAGCCACCAGCGCACAAACACTTGATGCACTCGTTGCAACGTTTAATCAGCAACGTTAAATAGAGTGTTACATTAAAAAATAACCTCTGTACAAAATAACCACTATACTTAAGTGTGTTTTTTGTACAGAGGTGTGTATGAATGCTCTCCAAGGTAAACATTATTTACTGATTGTGTGCCTGCTGGCTCTGTGTGCTTGTAGCACCACAGATAACGCCAATATAAGCGTGCCAATCCCCACTATTACTTCTCCCATGCAATTACAACAGCAGCTTGTAGAGTCTGAGCAACAAATATTTCAACTCGACGACGGCCTCAAACAGCAATTAAATGCTTACGTGCAATCGAGTAAATCAGTTGATGAAATAGCGTATAGCCTACTTAGTTTTTTACTCACAAATGGCGATAGCGCTTTATCTTATCAATCCACCACGACACAAACCGCATCTCAGAGCTATCAAAACTTAAACGCCAATTGCTTGTCACTATCAATTTTAGCATATAGTTTAGCTGAGCATTTAGGGCTTAAAGCTCGCTTTCAAAAAGTACACATTCCGGAGTATTGGTCTCTAAATCAGGGATTTAATTTACTCACGGGACACATCAACCTTGCCATAGACAATAAAACTAAATTCAAAGATAGCTCACTTGTTTATCAGCGTAATAAGCGTTTAATCATTGATTTTGACCCCAATAGCCGACAAGCCCGTTTTGCAACCTCATTGCTTTCAAAAAAAAGGGTGACCGCCATGTTTTATAATAAAAGGGGGTGAGGCACTGGTAAATAAACACTATGATTTAGCGTTTAGCTATTTCAAAGCAGCAATCAATACGGACGCTTCATTTAGTGCTAGCTGGGGCAATTTAGGGGTACTCTTTAAACAATTAGATGATTTAAAGCAAGCGGAGCAAATGTATCGCTATGCTATTGCCTTAAATACTGATAATAATACTGCACAAGGTAACTTAGCATTATTATACACACTCACAGATAGAGTGGCCGAAGGCGAAAAGCTATTGGCTGAGCTTGACAAAAAACGCCAAGAAAATCCTTACTATCATATCTCGCTTGGTAACAGTGAGTATGTAAATGGTAATTTTAAAGACGCAATTAGCCACTATAAAAAAGCGAACGCTATGTCACCAACCTTACATGAAAGCCACTTTGGACTGGCGCGAAGTTACTTTGAGTTAAATAATATAGCTAGGGCGGAATTTCATTTGCGTAAAGCCAGAAAAAAAGCAGACTTTACACATGACAAACAACGCTATGATAATAAACTCATCGCATTAAAATCACTTATCGTTAAGGCGAATCATTATTAAATTATTTAGCTTAACCTGCATTGTATTTTTTATAAGTTGGAGTGGACTCTCAAAGCCGATTGAGCCGCAGTTATTCACTGATTTAACAACGCTAACCAGCTCTAAATTAGCAGGCAGAAAAACGAATAGTCACTCGGCTTTACTCACCAGAGAATATTTAAAAGCACGCTTTAAAGAGCATCAACTGACGGTTATAGAACAACCTTTTACTTATCCATCAGGGCTGTTTTCTAAGGCGCAAGGCGTAAATATTGTTGCGACCAAAACAGCAAAAAATTTGCCTGTTATTGTTATTACAGCGCATTAAGACCATTTAGGCCTAAAAGCCGGAAAATTACACCCTGGCGCTAACGATAATGCCTCGGGTGTTGCCGCATTACTATACTTATCGAACGCTTTAAAGGTGCAATCATCCTATGGTTTTGTGTTTGTTGCAACAGACGCTGAAGAAAACGGTTTACACGGCAGTGAGCACTTTGCCAAAACAATGCGCCAGTTCCCTGTTGCTTTAAATATTAACTTAGATATGTTGGCAATTAAAAAATCGCATAAGCGGTTATACGCGCTAACAAGTCGTTCGTTAAAAGGTCAATTCACTCCACTATTCAGCCAAATAAAAAATACGAGTGTCGAATTAAAGCCCGTTTACTCATCACGAAAAATGAGTCGACTCACCAACACGAAACAAATAGACTGGCACAGAGCCAGCGACCATTATTCATTCGCTAAACAAAAAATTCCGTATGTGTACTTTTCGATGGGCGCCGATAATTATCATCACACAGCAAAAGATACGCTCGAAAATATTAATACTGCTCTTTATCAAGAAGCAGTATTGCTAATTGAGGCATTTATTAATCAGCTTTTGACAAACCCTGAGGTATTCAGTCCCCCTTTAAAAGCAGCAACGTAAGCCTCTTTTTTTGCCCGTGGAAGTTTTTTAATCGCATATTCTAATTTACTTGCGTCGCTTTTAGTCCCAACTTGTTGCTGATGAATGAGCACCAGCGGTCCTTTCCCTTTGAGGTTTTTTGCCCCTTTACCCGCTTGGTGCGTTGCTAAACGACGCGCTACATCAACTGTAATACCGGTATACCAATGACCAAGCCGTGTTTGCACAATATACAGTGACCAAACAGCCGGTTTACTTTTACTATTGCACAACTCATCGTTTAAACTTTTTTGATTATTAATGGTCAAAACCTCGCCTTAACGCGCTAAACAAAAACAATTACTCAAAAGGGTTTTACCTTGAGTGACTAATCGGTATCATGCAGACTATAAAAAATAAGGATCACAACTAACAATGCAGTCGTTAAAAACTTTTTCTCTTTGGCTTATCGTCGCTTTAACGCTTAGTTCAGCCGCAGGTTGTTCTAGCTGGGTGTACAGAATCAACATCCCTCAAGGTAACTTTTTAGAACAATCAGACGTTGATAAGCTTCGCGTTAATATGACTCGCGAGCAAGTAATTTATGTACTAGGCAGACCGATTGCCGAAGACGCCTTCGATAAAAATACTTGGCGTTACGTTTATAGCTTTAATAAAGGGCGCGCTAATGAACAATATAAATCATTAGTATTAAACTTTGAAAATGAAAAGTTAGTAACGGTATCTGGTGACTATGAGCAACCAGAAAACTTTACAACCCCTTTAGAGCAATAAGCCATTTGGGTTTAATTGAAAAAGGTGAGCATGGCTCACCTTTTTTGTATCTAACGATCTAACGGTCGGCCACCGGTTACTTTATTTGCGCGGCCCTCTTCTTTAGCTTTTTCGGCGCGCTTTCTGCGGGCATCTTTAGGGTCGGCAATTAATGGGCGGTAAATTTCAACTCTATCGCCGTCTTTAAGCTCATGATTAAGCTTTACCGTTCTGTTCCATACACCTAAAGTTAAAGCGGTTGCATCAATTTCAGGGCACTTCTTAATAATACCTGATTGGATCACTGCTTGCTCTGCGGTGGTACCTTGGAATACCTCTATATTTAGCGTGGTTGCTTTCGTTGGTAACGCAAACACAATTTCAATATTGATCATGCTCGCTCTCCATATACCGCTTTTGCTCGTTGAGTAAAGGCACTCACCATATTTTTAGCCACATCATTAAAAATTTTACCAAACGCAAGTTCTATTAACTTACTAGAAAATTCAAAGTCTAGCTGTAAATGCACTTTGCACGCATGCGCATCTAATTGCTGAAAATGCCAGCGACCTTGTAAGGTTTTAAAAGGCCCATCGACCAAGCGAAGCATCACTGTTTGCTCATCAATTAGCGTATTTTCAGTGGTAAACCATTTTTTTATACCGGCTTTAGATATTTCTAAACTGGCGGTCATGTTATTATCATGCTGCTTAATAATTTTTGAGTCTGAACAATTAGGTAAAAACTGCGAATAAGCTTCTACATCATTGACTAGATCAAACATCTCTTTAGTGCTGTACATAACCAGCGCACTTTTCTCTATTTGTGGCATACTCACTCCCAACTGTGTGCAGGAATTTTAGCAAGCTTTGTGCGTTTCCCCAAACTTTCATCGCGCTTAAATGAATCCTTCGCTTTTGCATGTATAATTTAAAAAAATCGATGTAAAACATCTCGTATAACGTATATTATAGGGCACTATGGCTAAGAAAAATTCATCAAAATCGACAAGTAATACCATCGCGCTAAATAAAAAAGCGCGACACGAGTATTTTTTACACGACAAGTTTGAAGCAGGTATTGAACTCCAAGGCTGGGAAGTAAAAAGTATCCGAGCAGGTAAAGTAAATATCTCTGAAACTTATATTCATCTTAAAAACGGTGAAGCGTTTTTATTAGGCAGCACAATCCAGCCTTTAAATAGTGCATCAACCCATGTTATTTGCGACCCGCTGCGTTATCGTAAATTATTACTAAGCAGACGTGAACTTGACCGTTTGGTTGGTGCAACCGAGCGTGATGGTTATTCATTAATTGCCACAGCTATGTATTGGAAAAAATGCTGGGTAAAGCTTGAATTCCATTTAGCGAAAGGTAAGAAAATGCATGACAAACGTGAAGACGGTAAAAATAAAGATTGGTCCCGTGAAAAAGAACGCTTAATGAAACATAAAGTTTAAATAAAAAAGCCTAACATCATGTTAGGCTTTTTTTTGCTAAATTTTTAGGAAAATACAAATTATTACAAATTAAAGTCGCTCGGCGTTTTGTTTATCAATAATAACTAAATCACGTTACAGCGCCAAATAGCGAGCATCTTATCGTTTACCTTTATTGAGAAAATCAGTACATATTAGTGCAGATAACAAAATCATCTTTGTGGCCAATTGATAACAGTTAAGTTACATGGTATTAATAATTCGACTTGTAAAACAAGTAAATTATAACATATCAACAAGGACTTAAGGATGAAGCAATCAATTGCATTTACACCGAGCTTAATCATCGGTGCTACTATCGCATTGTCAGCAGGTTTTAGTACAACGACTTATGCTGCACAGCAAACTGCAGAAAAAGTAGAACGTATTCAAGTAACAGGCTCTCGTATCAAACGTTCGGACATCGAAGGCCCGTCTCCAGTACAATCCATTAATAAAGAAGACATCGAAAACATGGGTTATGACAACCTACAACAGCTTCTTGAAAGAATGCCTGTTGCAGGTAATGGTACTTTTTCAACCCGTGGTAATAACCAAGACTCAACCGCAAATGGCTCAGCTGCCGTCAGCCTTCGTGGCTTAGGCGCCGATGCTACCTTGGTACTTATTAATGGTCGTCGTGTTGCAATCAGTGCATTTGCTGAAGGGATCACCAACTCATTCGTTGATATCAACAGTATTCCTGTTTCAGCAATCGAACGTATTGATATTTTAAAAGATGGCGCCTCAGCAATCTATGGCTCTGATGCTGTAGCGGGTGTTGTAAACGTTATCTTGAAAAAAGATATTGACGGTATTGAAGTAAACTTAGGTTACGGCGGCACAGATGGCCCTAACTATGAAGAAACTACAGCCAGTATTGTTTGGGGTACTACTAGTGCAAAAAGTAGCGCATCCGTTATTATTGATTACTTTAAAAACACCTCTTTATCATCAGATGAAATGGGGCGTTTAGGTACTGCTAATCAATCTCCATATGGCGGTGAAGATTTCCGTTCATCACGTGGCTTCCCTGGCTACTTCTATGTTGATGGCGTTAAAACAATTGACCCTGCGTGTCCTGCAGAAAATGCAACATCAAGTGGCAGTTGTTTATTTGACTATGGTCCATTTGGCTATATTGCACCGGCATCAGAACGTGTAGGTGCTATTTCACAATTTGAATACCGCTTTGATAATGGCATAACGGGCTTCTTAGAAATGGCCGTTCAGCATAACAGCTCAATTGCAGCAGGTGCCCCAACGCCACTTGATGAAGATGCGGGCTTAACAGTACCAGGTAGTCACCCTAATAACCCATTCGGCCAAGATATTGAAATAGGTCGTTACAGAACCGTAGATGCGGGTGCGCGCCAATGGGATATCGAATCAGACACATTACGTTTTGTTGCTGGTTTAAAAGGTGAAATAAACGATTGGAGCTGGGAAACAGCGGTACAAAAAGGACGTAGTAAGTCATTACAAACTGGGGATCGCTCACAAGGTTGGGTACGCACCGACTTCTTACAACAAGAAATTGATGCCGGTAACTACAACCCATTTGGCGGCACTTACAACGATCCGGCCGTAATTGATAGAATTACTACGAGCTTGGTTCGTCAAGGCGAGTCTCATATGACGTCGTTCGATGCTAACATTTCAGGTGAAGCATTTAGCTTTGGTGATGATGTTGTCATGATGGCGGCCGGTATTGAATACCGCGAAGAGGACGTAACGGATACGCCAGATGATCAATTCCAACGAGGATTAATCTTTGGTACCGAGTCTGTGTCAGCTGCAGCAGAGCGTGACCAATACGCTGCCTATGTAGAGTTTTCAATTCCACTTGCTGAGAACTTAGAGCTACAACTTGCTGGTCGTTACGATGATTACAGTGACTTTGGTACCACAACCAATCCTAAAGTCGCTTTACGCTGGGCACCTACTGATGAAATCACAGTGCGTGGTTCTTGGGCACAAGGCTTTAGAGCACCGTCACTTGCACAAGTAGGTTTAGGGCCATCTCAAGAGAGCCAGTTCTTTATCGATAATTACCGTTGTGACGCAACAGGTAAAGATTGTGATGCACTAGATTACAACATTGAATTTGCTGGTAATCCTGACTTAGAGGCTGAAGAGTCTGAATCTTGGAACGTCGGCTTTATTTGGGCACCTACAACTGACTTTGGTTTGAGTGTAGATGTATGGAGTATCACCCAAGACAATAAAATTGATGAGCAAGAGTTTGGTCCAATTTACAACTCAGAGTGTAATAACCAAAACAGTACCGTATGTGTTCGCTTACCTCCTTCAGGTACGGACAGTTTAGGGACTATTCAAAAGATTTTCAGTACTTTTGAAAACGTGTCATCACAAGAAGTTTCGGGCGTTGATATTTCAGCAAACTACAATCACTCACTGGATGATTTAGGCTTACTAAAATTCAATTTAGAATGGGCTTATCAAGATAAATTTGAAAAAGACGGGCGCGATTATACCGGCGAATATGGTTACCCAGAGCATCGCTGGATTTTCTCAACTAACTGGGAAATTGGTCAGTTCAACACAAACATGAACATTAGTTATGTAGGTGAGTTTGAAGATACGCCAGATATCGACTTCGATGGTAACTTAGACTTCGATAGTAATACATCGCGTACTGTTGATTCACAAGTACTGGTAGATTTACAAACATCATACCGTATTACTGAGTCAGCAAAGGTATCGCTAGGTGTGAATAACTTATTTGATGAAGAGCCACCGTTTGCAATTGGTGACGGTGATTCAGATCTGTATGGTTACGCATCGGGTGTACACAACCCTCGTGGTCGTTACATTTACACTAAAGTTAGCTTTTCGTTTTAATTTAAAATAATAAAAAACCGCCATTTTGGCGGTTTTTTTTCTTAAACTAAAGGGCTAAATTATAGCTCGCCTTCGTTTTCAGATAAGAATTTAGCAACGCCTTCAGGGCTTGCGTCCATTCCTTTTTTACCTTCAGTCCAACCAGCAGGACATACTTCACCGTGCTCGCTGTGGAATGCTAGTGCATCTACCATACGGATCATTTCGTCGATGTTACGACCCAGTGGTAAGTCGTTCACTACTTGGTGACGTACGTTACCTTCTTCATCGATTAGGAAAGAACCACGAAATGCAACGCCCGCTTCTGGGTGCTCAACGTCGTATGCTTTACAGATTTCGTGTTTAACGTCTGCAACTAGTGCGTATTGAACTTTACCAATACCGCCGTCTGCTACAGCCGTGTTACGCCATGCGTTGTGTGAGAATTGTGAATCGATAGAAACACCAATTACTTCTACGCCACGTTTTTGGAATTCTGCATAACGCTTATCAAAAGCAATAAGCTCAGAAGGACATACAAATGTGAAATCTAGTGGGTAGAAAAAGATTACTGCTTTTTTACCTTTGATTTTTTCGTGAAGGTTATAGCTATCTACAATCTCACCGTTACCTAGAACAGCTGCAGCGGTAAAGTCTGGTGCCTGACGGCCTACTAATACACCCATTTTATTCTCCAAATATTTTGAGTTTATTGTCAATTGCTTACGCAATACTGATTACTAATATGGGCACTAATTTTAAAATTACAATAGCAACCATATTTAATTAAACATTATTCTATGGCTATCAAAAATAAATTAACAATCGTATTTATAGATAGCACCGTTCTAAAATAGCGAACGCTTGATAAATGGACTGATTTTTAATCATAAAAAAACCTGCTTTAAGCAGGTTCTTTTTACTAATCCATAATATCGCTAGGCATATCACCGCGAATATGTTGCCATATTTCACCGGTTTGATGACCATATTTACGCATCATGAATATTGCACCATCGTGCTCTTTATTCTCAGCAAGCTTAGTTAAGTCTTTATAAAACTGGCGTGCAAGCTCGCGAGTGCGAGGATCTGAAAAGTAATGGCAGCCAATCTTAGAATAAAAACCTTTAAAGCCATTAAGGATGAGCACATAAATGCGATTGTTACCGGCAACAGCTAATTCATGATGAACTTTATAATCATAATCTGCAAACGCTTGCGCGCTGTCTTCTAATTCATCGCTTTGTGATAAAATTTCGATAACACGCTCTGGTGCAAGTTTTATAGCTGCACGGGTATAAATTGCGCTGATATTAGTACGTGCTGAGAGTAACTGATCGGTTAGCTCTGGCATTTTATCTTCATCTAAACGTGCCAGTGTTTCAAGGATATTTAATCCTGAGGTTTCCCAAAAGTTATTAACGCGAGTAGGTTTACCATGTTGTATTGTTAACCAACCGTCCCTAGCTAATCGCTGTAATACTTCTCGTAATGTGGTTCTAGTAACACCAATTAACTCTGAGAGTTCACGCTCAGCAGGCAGAATTGAACCTGGAGGAAAATCACCATTCCAGATTGACTCTACTATGTATTCCTCAGCAAATCCTGCTGGGCTTTTCGCTTTAAAAATTCTCATTCAATTCCTACTCGAATTAATTCACATCACATCGCTACATACGATTAACTGACTGATTGTACCAGACAAGCCACAACTAACAAGTAAAGTAAGTTAAATTACCTAGGTATGTGATTAAAAAGGCAACTTTACTTGTATGATTCGCTAGTTTTACCGATAGGTTTTAAACACAATATGAATGCCAACCTATTATTCATACCAGACACTTTGACTATTATTATTTAGTTGTTTACACCCTCTATAAGCTGGACTAAGTTAATGACATTAACCAGACTATTAAACGCCTCCCTAGGGAAAAATCATGCAACAGAGT
The DNA here is from genome assembly GCF_000764215.1 of Pseudoalteromonas sp. ND6B. NCBI lineage: Bacteria > Pseudomonadati > Pseudomonadota > Gammaproteobacteria > Alteromonadales > Pseudoalteromonadaceae > Pseudoalteromonas > Pseudoalteromonas sp. ND6B. The sequence continues at coordinate 53,675 of NZ_JQFL01000072.1, read as the reverse complement.
GTCCCATCTGCAATATTTATAAATTTTTTAGGTAAAGCACCTCAATGGTATAAATACACCATTATTGCATTTTTAATAATTAACCCGCTGCTGTTTCAATTAAACCCTTATTTGTCTGGCTGGGTACTGGTTATTGAGTTTATTTTTACATTGGCCATGGCGCTCAAATGTTACCCACTGCAACCTGGTGGTCTACTTGCCATTGAGGCACTATTAATTGGTATGACATCAACCACGCAAGTTGAACATGAAATAGCACAAAACCTAGATGTGCTTTTATTACTTATTTTTATGGTTGCCGGTATTTATTTCATGAAAGATCTGCTGCTGTATATTTTTACCAAGTTAGTGGTTTCAGTAAGAAGTAAGACCGTTTTATCGCTTGCCTTTGCAATAGCTGCTGCGTTTTTATCAGCTTTTTTGGATGCCCTGACTGTAATGGCGGTTGTTATTGCGGTGGCCATGGGCTTTTATAGTATTTATCACAAGGTGGCCTCAGGAAAAGATTTTATTAGTGAGCACGATATTAACGATGATAACCAAGTAAAAGAGGTAAACCGTCAAGAGCTTGAAGAGTTTCGTGCTTTTTTACGTAATTTACTCATGCATGCCTCGATTGGGACCGCACTTGGCGGCGTGTGTACTATGGTTGGTGAACCACAAAATTTAATTATTGCAGAGCGAGCAAGTTGGCTATTTGGAGAGTTCTTTTTAAGAATGCTGCCCGTTTCTTTACCCGTGCTTTTTGCGGGCTTATTAACAACCTTTTTATTAGAAAAAACAAAAACCTTTGGCTATGGGGCAAAACTGCCAGAAACAATTCATGCTATTTTAAAAAACCATGCACAAACACTTGATAAAAAACGTACCAAACGCGATAGAGTGAACCTCACAATTCAAGCACTTATCGCTATCTGGTTAATTACTGGCTTAGCGTTACATTTAGCAACCGTGGGCTTAATTGGTTTATCGGTGATTATTTTAGCCACGTCGTCGGCCGGCATAATAGAAGAGCACCAACTCGGTAAAGCCTTTGAAGAGGCCCTCCCCTTCACTGCACTACTTTGTGTATTTTTTAGTGTGGTTGCAGTAATCATCGATCAACAACTCTTTACTCCTGTGATTACTTGGGTACTAACATTTGAAGGGCACTTACAATTGGTGATGTTTTTTATCGCTAATGGATTGCTTTCAATGGTCAGTGATAATGTATTTGTCGGCACTGTATATATAAATGAAGTTGCTGCAGCTCTAAAAGCAGGTCAGATAACTCGAGACCAATTTGATTTACTTGCAGTGGCGATAAACACCGGCACAAACTTACCCAGCGTGGCCACCCCTAATGGTCAAGCTGCTTTCTTATTCTTACTTACATCAACACTAGCTCCCGTGTTACGCCTATCTTACGGTCGAATGGTGTATATGGCTTTACCTTACACTTTTGTGCTTACCTTTGTTGGGTTAAGCGCGACTTATTTTGGCTTGAGTGAAATAACCAGTTTGTTTTATGACTGGGGGATAATACAACACCACATCCCTGTAGCGAATTCTGGGCATTAAGAGCTTCCCCGACTTTGAGGAGCTAGGAAATTTCATAGCTCCTCACTTTTTCCCTTTTACTTGCTCCGCTGTTTATCCTACGTCATAATCTAAGCCCTTATTTAAATACGGATTTGTTATGAACTGGCTTGCTAATCTAAGTACTCAACGTACACCTTGGTTATTATTCAGTGGGATTGTTTTTCTGCTTGAAGTCATCGCGCTCTTTTTTCAATACAACATGGGATTAGCACCGTGCATTATGTGTATTTACCAACGCACCGCGGTATTAGGCTTACTTTTTGCCGGTATTATTGGCGCCAGTAAACCAAACAACCTCGTAGTCCGTATTGTCGCTTATACAGTGTGGGGGGTTTCAAGTGTATGGGGGTTACTAATAGTTCGTGAGCACATTGAAATGCAAACAACCACTGACCCCTTCGCATTTAGCTGTGAGTTTGAGCCAAATTTTCCAGAGTTTATGCCATTACATCATTGGATACCGCAATTTTTTGAGGCAACCGGTGATTGCGGAAACATAGATTGGCAATTTGCAGGCTTAAGTATGCCTGCATGGATGGAAGTTATTTTTGTATTGTTTACCGCCACACTTATTGCGTTAGTGGCCAGTCGATTAATCTCTAAAAAGTCACTTTAATATGTTTACTTTTTTTTCAAGCCACGTTGACGAACTTAAACACTTAAAAGTTCGTCAAAGACAAACCGTTATTGCGATCTCGTTAAGTATGCTCTCTCCTAGTGACAGAGTGTTAATGCGTATTGTAAAGCTTATGCTGCTAAGCCCATTTTTTTTAATATTTACCCTTTTTGAAGGATGGCTACTCGTGCCCTTTTTGATTGTGGCTGGTTTAAGCTACCCGCTACTAACCGCCCCCGTAGATGTTAATTTTGCTAAAAAGCACCTTGGTGCTGCCTTAAAACAGTTTGATCAGGGCGCATAGCGCCCTTTTAAGTTAAAACGCCACCTTTCCATCAAGTTTGGCTAGCATTTTTTTACCCACCCCTTTTACTTTAGCTAGATCTTCAAGTGATGCGAAATCACCATTTGTTTCTCTATAATCGATAATTGCCTGTGCTTTTTTCTTGCCGACACCTGGTAACTTAATTAACTGTTTTAAATCAGCAGTATTAATATTAACCACGGCTGATTGCATCTGCTCTGATAGCATATCGCTTTGCGCAAAGGTGGTACCCATAGGTAATAAACATAAAGCAGCGGCTAATGAGATGATTTTAATTAATTTCATACTATTTCCTTTTGTGTTCTTACATGAACATTCGTTGATTATTTACACCCAGCACTTTTACATAACGTTGTGGTTACTAAGTACTAACGGTAACAATCACTCCTTGCGACTCCTTTACTGCAACGCGTTATAAAGTGACTTAATAAATAAAGTAGAGTTACTCTTTATTGTCAACCAAGCTGCAGATAAACTAAGGCTAAAGCTTGCAAAACCACGCGCAAGCTTGTACTGTATATAAAAACAGTAATCTAATGATTTAAAATAATCATATTGCCACGTAAGTAAGCAGGAGAAATCATGGCTGTTGTTGTTAAATATGTTGTAGAACGAAACGGAGTCGAGCGCATGACGTTTACTACTAAAAAAGAAGCTGATGCCTATGACAAAATGCTCGATATTGCCGAGTCACTAGAACTCATGCTTGAAAAAGTAGATGTGCCACTAAGTGAACAACAGGTTGAGTCGCTCGCGCTGGAGATTGCAAAAAGTAAAGACGACTTTATGGCCGTACTTAAAGGTGGTAAAGAAGTACCCACTAAAGCTAAAAAAACAAAGTCAGATAACGTTGCGGATATAAAAGATAAAGCAGCGAGTTAGCACTTTCAAAAGCTCAATAGTAATTATTAAAAAACTGAATTCGGTATTCGAATTCAGTTTTTTTATGCCTTTAAATAATAATAGCTAAAGGTCAGCCAATAAAAAATGCCAACCAGTTAAACTGATTGGCATTTATAAAAACCAACACTTTACGTTAGCTAATCAGTTACAATGACGATTCAACTTCATCAAACAGATCAGTAATTTCTTTTTTCGGTTCAGCTGTCACAAGGCTTCCTACCACAATAGCAATACTCGCTAAAATGAAGCCTGGGACGATTTCATAAATTACACTGCTTAAGCTCTCACCATTAATGGTAATAGGCGCATAAATCCATACAAGCACTGTTAAAGCACCAACAACCATACCGCTAATAGCCCCTTTTAAGTTCATACGTTTCCAGTAAAGACTAAACAAGACAAGTGGACCAAATGCAGCACCAAAACCAGCCCATGCGTTGCTAACTAAATCAAGTATTGAACTATTACGGTCATACGCTAGGTAAATAGCAAATAACGCAACCAGTATTACGCTAATACGCCCTACTAACACCAGCTCAGTTTGCGAGGCATCGCGGTTTAAGTAAATCTAAATCTTGTAGAAGTCTTCAGTAAGCGAGCTTGAACACACCAATAATTGCGATGAAATCGTACTCATAATCGCAGCTAAAATAGCAGCCAGTAGGAAACCAGCAATTAATGGGTGGAAAATAAGTTCAGCTAATACTAAGAAAATGGTCTCTTTATCGGCAATTGGCATTTGGTTTTCAATCATAAAGGCAGCACCAAATAAACCGGTAAATACCGCACCAATCGCAGATAGTGTCATCCAAGACATACCAATACGACGCATAGTTGGCATTTCTTTTACTGAGCGAATAGACATAAAGCGAACAATAATATGTGGCTGACCAAAGTAGCCTAAGCCCCAAGCCATCGCAGAAATAATAGCAATGGTAGAACCACCAGCAAACCAATCAAGCATATTCAATGAATGGATTTCACTGGCTTTTGGTGAACTTAACAACTGCTGGTAATTTGCATTTGCTAAAGTATCCATAAATGGCTGATCAAGCATCATATAAGTAGCGATAGGTACTGCAAGCAAGGAGATAAACATAATACAACCTTGCACGAAGTCTGTTAGGCTAACCGCTAAAAAGCCACCAAATAAGGTGTAAACAACAACCACACCCGTGGTGATGTATAAACCCATTTCGTAACTCATCTGAAATGAATTTTCAAATAACTTACCACCGGCGACTACGCCTGATGAAGTATACAAAGTAAAGAACACAATAATAACAATTGCAGAGATCACACGGAGGATATTCTTGTTATCATCAAAACGATTTGCAAAATAATCAGGGATGGTAATAGAGTCATTTGCTTTTTCAGTATAAACACGCAGTCTTGGGGCGACTAAGAAATAGTTTGCCCATGCGCCTAATACTAAGCCAATAGCAATCCAAACCTTGCTAAGCCCAAACAAGTACATTGCGCCAGGTAGGCCCATAAGTAACCAACCACTCATGTCTGATGCACCCGCTGATAAGGCAGCAACACTGGGGGCTAAATTACGACCACCTAGCATATACCCTGATATATCGCTGGTAGATTGCTTATATGCGTATAGTCCTATTCCCAGCATTACAATAAAATATAATGCCAGTGAAATAATCATTCCTGTTTCCAAATTTGCCTCCACTTAAATAAGTAATAACAGGCTTTTAATCCAAATAATGACTCTTGAAATCTTATAATTAAGACAGTATTGGAATAAAAGCTTTCTACTGAACTATAACACGGTAATTGCTAATAACTCCAACCCGCTCATTTAAGTAGATAAAAAACCATCGGTTAGCTCACTTTTGCAACAAATAAAATGAAAAACAATAAAATTAGATTAAGAAATACCAAACCAACCATAGTATTTTATTAATAATGTTCATTTTACCGATGCTATTTTGAATGTTTTCCAATATATTATTACAATGTTAATCAATTTCTACTCTTTCGGAATCCAATATGTATTTTTACGCTGCTCGGCAACCTATTTTAGATCGCAATAAAGAACTAATTGGCTATGAGCTTTTATTTCGTGATGGAGTTGATAACGTATTTCCAAATATTGACGGCGATGAAGCCACGTCTCGACTGATTGAAGGCAGTCAATTTAACTTTGGCTTAGAAGATTTAACTGATAATAAACCCGCTTATATTAACTTTACCTTAGACACCTTGTTAAAAGGCTACCCAACCCTTTTAAACAAAGATGGGGTGGTAATTGAAATACTCGAAACCGTCCAGCCAGGTAAACGCTTATTGGCAATTGTTAAAGACCTAAAAGAAAAAGGCTATACGCTAGCGCTAGATGACTATGCACATCAACCTGTATGGCGGCACTTTTATCCGTTTATCGATATTATTAAAGTCGACTTTTTAACTTGTGATATTGAAAACGTTAAAACGATCATAGAGGATTTAAAACCTTATCCACACATAAAATTACTTGCTGAAAAGGTTGAAACTTACGCGCTTTACAATCAAGCTTTTGAACTAGGTTTTGAATACTTTCAAGGCTTTTTCTTTTCAAAACCAGAAATGGTGCAAAGCAAGGCGTTACCGCCATCGGGCATGGCATTGGCTGAGCTACTCTATGAAACATCCAGCGTAGAAATGGATCTTAAAAAAATCACCGATGTATTTGAGCGTGATGTTAACTTATCGTATAAGCTGCTACGCTACTCAAATTCGGCAGCATTTGCTCGCCGCTCTGAAATAAACACTATAAAACAAGCGCTTATTGTATTGGGCGCGGCTGAAATAAAAAAACTACTCTCTTTATTATTTGCCGCACAAGTCTCTGCAGACAAACCTCTGGAGCTTATTAGGTTGTCACTAACACGCGCGCGCTTTTGTGAGCTTTTAGCAATTTCACATGGCAAACTTAGAGATACAGGAATAGCATTTTTAACCGGCATGATGTCGCTTATGGATGCCATACTAGATGAAGAGATGGACAGTGTAATGCTTAAGCTACCGCTTTCAAATGAGATAAAAGCGGCACTGTTAAACAATGAAGGGCTGCTTGCTGAGTATTTAAATTTAGTAACTCTCTATGAGCAGGGTAACTGGCAAGCTGCTAACGATAAAGCCCAACAGCTTAACTTAGGTGATGATGTGCCTGATGCTTACCACGAAGCACTTAATTGGGTTAGTGAACAAATGCAGATAATGATTGATAATTAAAGCGCTCATTAGCAATTAATAACTAAAAATAAAACGCCAGCATTTGCTGGCGTTTTTATTTTTATTAAAGGCTTTCTAAGAAATCTTCGTCAAAATCTTCAGGCTCTTCTTTTATTGGCGGATTGCCATCGTAGAGTTCATATAACTGACGCTGAAAGTAAATGTCTTTAACAAACAGGTATGGGTCTAATGAATCATTTAATAAACCCTCTTGAGCCATTAAAGACGCCCTTGCCTCAACCGCCTTTAACGCAAACACTAAAATTGTTTGTGGTGTAGTCAGTGCAATTTCAGGTAAAACCACATTATCAACAACATCACCGGTTAAGTTACGAGCAGTTGATGGCCCCATTGCAGGGATCATTAAATAGGCACCATCGCCTACTCCCCACACACCTAAGGTTTGGCCAAAATCTTCATCAGTTACTTCAAGCCCTAACGAACTTGCAACGTCAAATAAGCCAAACACTCCCACCGTAGAATTCACTAAAAAGCGCGCAAAATTAATTCCGGCACTGCTTGGCTTTCCTTGCAGACCCGCATTAATAATATCAACCGGTGCGGTAATATTATCGGTGAAATGCACAATACTTCGACGCACAGGCTGTGGGGTTACTGTTATATAACCCACTGCCGCAGGCCTTAAAATATAAGCATCAAGTACGTCCATATTAAAGTCATAAATAGGTCTGTTTACACTTTGTATGGGATCGCGCTCATCATATTTACTCTCAGGCACTTGAGCACAACCCGATAACGTGAGTAAACATAATAAAAGTAAGCCTTGTTTTAACATCTCAAATCCTTAAGGTATTAATGTATCAATGTTCAGTTGCACTTGGCGCACCTCTTTAGAAGCAAGCACTTGAGAATGCCCTTCAAGCTCCCCAGTGCTTGGCATAACTGAATCATCATTAGAGATACGCGCAGAAATGATAATTTCACTCGCACTCGATAAGTTTAGCCCTGCCATCATGGCATTAGCATCGCTCAGCTCAACCGTAATTGGAAAGCTATAGTCTGTTAGTTTGACCACGGCTAAAGGCATCGGTGATCCCTTAGCCGCTTTAGCAAACACAAACAAAATACCGTTATTGGGCTGTTTGTCTGCAAGTTGGCTATCGATATCAACGGTAACTTGAATACTTTGAGCCGCTAACTGATCGCCACTGGTTGCCACGTTTTGCTGAGCAATTTGTAGATCGATTTCGCTAATACGTTGGTTGATCATAGCATAGCGCGTATCAGACTCATCCATACTTGCAAGTAGCACCTCAAACGCTGCCTTTGCCTGTAGCCAGTCTTTTCTCTCAAAGGCGATCAGTGCAAGTAACGAAATCGCATCAAGGTTATTTGGTTGAGCTTGCAGTACTTTAGAAAGCATACCCGCTGCACGAGTCATGTTTTCTTCACTGCCCTCAAGTAATAGCACCTGAGAGTAGCTAACAAGCGCTTGCATATTATCAGGGTTTATTTTTAATGTTTTATCGAATGACTGTTTCGCCATATCAAATTCATTTAGCATTAAAGCAACACGCCCTAACAACATCCAAGCAACTTCATCATCACCGCTTTGGCTTAACTTAGTACGCAGTGCTAGGGCAAACGCTTGTAACTCATTTTTAGTTAATGGCTCGCCCTTTTGCATTACGGCGCGCTGACCATAATCGGCCAAGTTATCCATTGCATCATGCCAAGCTGCAATTTGTTGCTGGCTGCCTGTCATTGCATAGAAAATACCTGCTAATGCAATTAAAAACGCCGCCCCTGTTAAAGCAAATATACGATTGTCACCACGACTATTTAGTGACTTCTCTGGCGATAATTCATTAAGTAAGCGGCGTTTTAATTCAATAATAGCTTCGCTGTGATTTTGCGAGTCTATACGTTGATTATCTAAATCTGCCTGTAATTCAACTAAACGCTGTTCATAAATGCTGATAAGCTGTGCATTGGCGTTATGAGTGATGGTTACTACGCGCTCTTTTTTTAAAAAAGGCACAATAATAAACAGCAATGCAATGAGTGTGAGTAAAGCAAAAGACGCCCACATTAAAATCATTTAACTTTGCTCCTGATGTTTATTTTGTTTAATCAGCTTATTGAGCATCACTTCATCAGCGTCACTCCAGGTTTGTTTTACCGACGCTTTACGTTGGCGAATCACAATAAAGCCAAACCCAATTATTACGATGAGTACCGGAAGTACCCACAGTATTAACGTGGCAGGTGTTACCGGTGGATCGTAATGAACAAAATAGCCATATCGATCAATCATGTAATCAATAACTTCATCTTTGGTTTTGCCATCTTTTACCAACGCCAGCACTCGCTCGCGCAAGTCTTTTGCGACAACGGCATCAGAGTCAGCAATATTCTGATTTTGACACTTCGGGCAACGTAATTCTTTTGTTAGCTCTTCAAAGCGAACAGCTTGCTCGTTGCTATCAAATTGATAACGGTCTTGCTGAGCAAACGCAGCTACACTAACAAACAAGCTAAGGGTTAATAAAAACAATCTCATGGCTGCAGCTCCTGCATAATAGGCGCAAACTTAGCACGCCAAACTCGAGGGTTTATATCACCAGTGTGATGTAACAAAATGGTGCCATTTTTATCTACTAAAAATGTCTCTGGTGCACCGGACACCCCTAAATCTAAAGACAATGAACGTTCTAAATCTAAAATATTAAATTGATAAGGGTCGCCCGCACGTGAAAGCATATTACTCACATCATCACGCAGCGCTTGCATATCAAATGGGCCATCAAAATCGGCGTCGTAACTTTGTACATAATACAAGCCGATAATTTTAACCCCTTGCTCGCGTAGCTTAGTTAAATAGCCAAGCTCAGCTAAACACGTCGGACACCATGTGCCCCATACGTTTAGTAAATACACGTCACCCTTTAGCTGCTCATCAGTCCAACGTTTATCGTCTTGCATTAAATCAGGTAAATTAAACGCAGGCACCGTTTGACCAATTCGCCCTGTTTGTATTTCCCGCGGGTTGGCAAACAACCCTTGGTATAAAAACACACAAATAAAGATAAAAATTAATAAAGGGGCAATTGCGATAAGTTTACGGTTCATACTGCCCCCTCTATTTCATCTTTTCGCGGTGAGGCGCGATAGCGCTTATCAAATAAAATCACAAAACCAGCGAGTGAGATCAGAATACCGCCAATCCACATCCAACGTACAAACGGCTTATGGTAAATGCGTAATGACCATGCCCCTTCACTTAGTTGCTCACCAAGCGCAAGATATAAATCACGAGTGAATCCGGCATCAATAGCGGCTTCGGTCATAAATTGCATACCAATATCGTAACGACGCTTTTCTGCATATAAACGCGTTACAGTGTCATTCCCTTTTAATACCGTCACGACACCAGCATGACCACTGTAGTTTGCACCACGAATAGTCTTCACACCTTCAAAGCGGTATTGATACTGGTTAAGCTGCACGATATCGCCTTGCTTCATCGATACATCACGCTCAACTGAATACGCCGAGGTGAGTGTAATGCCCGCTATAACAAAGGCTAAACCAACATGCCCCAGCACCATTGCCCAATAGCTTAAACCTAAACGCTTTATACCGAGCTTAAGCGAGCCATGAACCGCTGCTTTGGTATATAAATCAATAAAAGTGGCAATAAATATCCATACACCTAGCGTGGTTGCTAAAAGTGTTAATGGAGTCACTACCTCATAGCTACTAAATAACCACGCACAGGTAATGATAATACTGACTAATGCGCCTACAAATATTTTATTTTGTAAAAAGGCCCACTTATTTTGCTTCCAACGCAGGAAAGGTCCAATGCCCATTAAAATAGCAAATGGCACCAGTAAAATAGCAAACATTTTATTAAAGAAAGGTTCGCCAATTGAAATACTGCCTAGCCCCATTTCCTTGTGCACCATAGGTAATAATGTACCTAACAGTACAATTAACGTAGCAACCACTAAGAAAATATTGTTTAACCAAAGTGCCACTTCACGCGATACAAATTTATAACGCCCTTCACTTTTAACTTGTGAGACACGCAAGCCATATAATGCTAAACCGCCGCCAACAACTACGGCCAAAAAGCCAAGAATAAATAAGCCACGATCAGGGTCTGTTGCAAAGGCATGCACCGAAACAATAATTCCTGAGCGAACGATAAAGGTGCCTAGTAAACTTAATGAAAACGCCGCAATAGCCAGTAACACTGTCCATGATTTAAATACGCCACGTTTTTCAGTCACACTTAAAGAGTGCAGTAACGCGGTTGCGACTAACCATGGCATGAGTGATGCATTTTCAACAGGATCCCAGAACCACCAGCCGCCCCAGCCTAGCTCTGAATAGGCCCACCAACTACCTATGGTGATACCTAAGGTTAAAAAGCCCCATGCCGTCATTGTCCATGGGCGTGACCATTTTGCCCAGGTGTTATCAAGCTTGCCGGTTAACAACGCGGCAATAGCAAAGGCAAAAGCAACAGAAAGACCGACATACCCCATATAAAGTAATGGAGGGTGAATGATCATCCCCGGGTCTTGTAATAATGGATTTAAATCGCGTCCCTCAACAGGGAAATAGGGCAGTAAACGTTCAAACGGACTTGAAAGTAGCAAGGTGTACATCATAAATCCGACACCTAAAAAGCCAAGCACACCTAATACGCGAGCACGAAGTACCCAAGGCAGTGACTTTGAACGCACAGCAACAACGGCGGTCCAACCGGCCTGCATTAATAACCACAGTAAAATAGCGCCTTCATGGCCACCCCATGTTGAGGTTATTTTATAATACCAAGGCAAGGTGCTACTTGAGTGATACGCTACATAAGATACGGTAAAATCATCAGTTAAGCTGGCATAAATAAGCGCAGCAAAAGACAAAGCAACAAATGCAAACTGACCAATAGCAAGTGATGGCGCAGCGCGCATCAAACGAAGGTTTCCTGTGTGTGCACCCCAAAGTGGGAAAATACACAACAGAATACTCAGTACCATGGCCAATGTTAGGGAAAAATAACCAAGTTCTGGGATCATATTAGCTCCCACTATCTAAATTGTATTTTGGTTTCTCGTGCTTAATTCCTTTTACTGCCTCGGCAACCTCGGCTGGCATATATTCTTCATCATGTTTAGCCAGTACTTCAAACGCTTCAATGACGTTAGGTTCAACTAGCACACCTTGTGCAACAATTCCTTGCCCTTCACGAAATAGATCAGGCAAAATTCCTTGATAACGCACCGTGACCAATGGGCCAGTATCAATCAACTTAAAGCTTACCTGTAAGCTTTGCTCATTTCTTTGTACTGTACCAGGAACAACCATACCGCCAATGCGGAGCTTTTGTCCTATATGAGGCTTTTCTTTATTCGGGCCTTTACCATCAATTAATTCACTGGGGGTGTAAAACAAATTAATGTTTTCTTGTAAGGCGTACAACACTAAACCAATTGATCCACCAATACCAAAGAGTACGGCAATAATAACCAAAAGGCGTTTTTTACGTCTAGGGTTCACGAGGTTTGCTCCTGCTTAGAATTTTTAATTCGAGTTTCACGCGCAATTTGCTGCTCTACCGACGCTAAAATTTGTTTTTTGTCGCGTAACGAGCTAAATAAAATGCCTAATAAAATTAATGCGCATGTACCAAAAGAAAGCCATACATAAAAGCCATAGCCTCCCATTGCAATAAAATCTGAAAACGAGTCAAACTGCATAATTACCCCTTAGTTAACAACTGTCGCACCCATGGGCGGTGCTTTTCACGGTGTAAAATTTCATTTTTAAGACGAATTAAAGTCACAGTACCAACAAACGCGGCAAAGGCTAAAATATTAATCATTAACGGCCAAAACATACTTGGATCTACCGCGTCGCGGTTAAACTTAGTGATGCTTGCCCCTTGATGCAGGGTATTCCACCATTCCACCGAAAAGTGAATGATAGGCAAGTTAATAACCCCAACAATAGCTAAAATAGACGCGGCGCGACCGGCTGATTTTTTATCTTCAAAGGCATGGTACAAAGACAACACCCCTAGATATAAAAATAACAAAATGAGCTCAGAGGTCAGTCGTGCATCCCATACCCACCAAGCACCCCACATAGGTTTACCCCACGCAGCACCGGTGATTAAGGCTATTGCGGTCATGCAGGCACCTACGGGTGCTATTGCAATAACCGCAAGCTCTGCATTGCGTAATTGCCATACCAACGCAACAATGGCAGCAATCGCCATTGATGAATAGGCGCCCATAGATAAAATAGCGGAGGGCACGTGAATAAAAATAATACGGTAACTGTCTTTTTGTTGGTAATCGGCAGGAGCAAAACCTAATCCCCATACCCAACCGACAATCATACTAATAACCGTTACTACTGCAAAATATGGCAGTAGAGTATTGCATAATTGATATGCTCGCTCTGCTTTCGCATACGGATGTAACCACTTCCACATATTAACTTACACTCACTTTTAATGCTGATGATATGGCAATTGGCGCACTGATAGTCGCAACGACTAACATCGCACCAAGGATTGCAAGCTGACCACTGTAATCCAGCGACATAGTGCTGGTATCAATAGCGGAAGTTGCAAAAATTAAAACCGGAATATACAAAGGCAAAACGAGCAGACTCATTAAAATGCCGCCTTTTTGTAATCCCACAGTCAAGCCCGCCCCTATTGCGCCTATGAAGCTTAATAAAGGCGTACCCAATAATAGCGTTAATAACGTAGCCATTAGGGCCGTCGTATCTAAATTTAGTAGTAAAGCAAATAAAGGGGTCATTAGCACTAACGGGAGGCCGGTGATCACCCAGTGTGCGGCTACTTTGCCCAGTACCGTTAATGATAATGGGTATGACGAAGCAATGAGCTGCTCCAAAGAGCCGTCGTGGTAATCATCTCTAAACAGTTTATCAAGGCCAAGCATGGTCGATAATAAAGCCGCAACCCAAATAATGCCCGGTGCCATTCTTGATAACAAGCCTGGCTCAGGCCCTATGGCTAATGGAAACAGTGAGATAACAATTAAAAAAAACAAGATAGGATTAACTATTTCAGCGCGCTGACGAAAAGCGAGCTTAACGTCTTTGCTAAATACCGCGACAAATAACTGCCAATATGAATGCTGTCGTGTCATTAGTGGCGGTACTCCAAAGTCAACGTTTGTAAGTCACTAAAGTGGGTGGTTAAATCTTGGTGTGTTGTTAACAAAATAGCGCCCCCCTTTGATAAGTGCTCAGTAAAACGTTGCTGTAAAAAGGCAACCCCGCTTTTATCTAGCGCCGTGAAAGGTTCATCTAAAATCCATAACTTCGCTTCAGATAACCATAATCGAACGAGTGCCACCCGCCGCTGTTGACCCGCAGATAACATTCTTACAGGCACATCTTCCAGCCCCACTAAACCTAACTTACTTAATAAAGGGTATAAGTCAGGAGTATCAACATAACCATTAATAGCCAACCAATGTGCTACATTTTCAAGTGCACTAAGTTGTACGTTAACACCGGTTTTATGGCCTATAAATAATAAGTCTCTGGCATATTCGTCATAATATTTTTTGATAGATTGATTTAGGTATAAAATATCACCTTCATCCGGCAGCGAAAAACCAGCAATAATGCGCAATAATGATGTTTTACCAGCCCCATTAGGGCCGGCTAACTGCATGATTTGACCGCTTTTAAGGCTAAAATTAAGTTCATCAAACAAACAACGCTCTTGCTTGATACAAGTAACGGACTTAATGTGTAACAAGATGACGATTCTCTCTGCCAAAAATTAGCCGTAAGTCTACCATAATGATAGGGTAATACGAATATTGCTTTAGAATCGATTTACTTAAAATAAAGAAAACTTGATATAAAATAATGAATACACCAACGCACATCACATTGTCTAACCCACAGGTTAGTAATCAAACAACTGATTCAGGTAAGGCTGCGTTAGCAACACTGCCACCTGAAGTGCTGGCGGCAAAAAATATTCAGTTTTCTAAAGATTCAGTCACGCTTGATGTGTTTATGAATAAGCATTGGCAAACGATTCGCCTTGGGACAACTGAGACATTCACAAACGTTGAAAAAATAGCAAGCGCTAACATACAGTTAAGTGCAGATGGTAAAAGCTTAACCATCATCCCTAACAATACAACTTTAACAATTAAACAACCGGCTCAGTTGCAACGATTTTTAAATTTTATAAACACCCAAAGTGATATTCAAAACAGTCCACTATCACTTCAGGTGGTATTACAACCCACACCAAAGTTGGTCATTGAAAAATTTAATGCCAGTATTGCTATTAATAAACACGTTGCACAATTACTCGCAGATGAGCCTTTAATAAAGGGGATGATTGAAACGGATAGCAAAGGTACACGACTTAACATTATTAACCGTTTTGCTGATATAGTGCATTCACAGCCACTAAACCAAGCCAAACTAACACAGTTGCTTGCCAGTAATTTAACCCCTGCTCAGCTTCATGCTATGCCTAAGTTTGCGGTATTAAGCCCAAACTCTTTTAAAGACTCATTAACTATTAACCTAAGTCATCGACAATTAAGTGAACTACCTACCATCCCGACTAAGGTAAACATTACTCACCAAGCAGATAAATTACTGATCAAAACCGCTTATCACACTATGACTGTGAGCCTTAAAAACTCATTTAGTAAACCGTTTAATGAGATGCTCTCTTTGCAACAGTCGCAAGGCCTAATTGATCCCTCGCCAAGTAAACAGCATCCGCTCAGCACGATAAACAGTCCCATACAATCATGGTTAAAAAGCAGTTTTGCTGATTTTAAAACACGTATTTTAGATGCGGTAAAGTACTTTGAAAGCAAGCCATTTACGACCTCGGTAAGCTCATCTCAAAAACCAGAATTTACAGGCAATGCTCAGCAAAAATGGCTCAACCCAATGCAAAAAATTGACATCACACAATTAAAAAACGTGTCAAATTTAGCGCCGCCCCTAATGCAATTTACCCAGCAAATAAAATCAAGCGTTTCTATGTGGCAACAACAACCGTTAGCAGCACACGCTTTATCTCCTTTAGTGACTCCTTTTTCATCCTCACCAACTAACGCGGCTACATTTGGTCAGAGCTTACAGCCTTTAGAAAAACTCTTATTAGGGACGGTTTTAAAACACAGTCCAAACACCTCAATAGAACAAAAAGATGCGACCAACCAAATAGTAAGCAGCCAACTTAATACCATTACAAGCAAACTGACTGATCAAGGAACCGATTTAAACCGTTTAGTTAATCAGGCTTTTAATCGCATGTTGTCAGATACTAATTTACACCCAGCAACCATACAGCGCGAAATACTCAGCACCATAAAGCCCACACAACTTCAAAGCGACATCTTACAAAGCTCGTTTAATAGAGGTGTTGAACAGCTTTCATTAAGCATTTTAGCCGCGCCTATCATTAACCAAAATCCAAGTGCGGTGAGTATTAATAATCAAACGGGTTTAGAAGCTTTACTGCAAGTTTTATTACCGACGTTTAAAGTAGGTAATAGCGCCAATAAATTGTTGGAACAATTACAGCAACCACAAGTACAAGCATTAGCAGGTGAATTAACCCAAATTAAAAACACATTAAGTCAAGTACAAACGCCTGCTATCAGCCAACAACCTGACACAAACGCCTTAGTGCAATTTTTATTACCGATGAAGCTGCCTGCTGAAGCGGCGCAAACAGAAATAACTTTAGGGCAGTATAAAAAGCACAGTAGCGGTAAACTAGCGGATAAAAATGTCTGGTTTATTAGGCTCAACTTTGATTATGCCGAACTGGGTAAGCTACAAATAATCGCAGAACTCATGGATAAAGCTTTAGATTGCCAGTTGTTAGCCTCAACCCAAGCGGTGAGCGCTTTAGCTCATCCACATCTTGATAATTTACGCTCAAAACTGGCAAAACAAGGCTTACAGGTGGGTGAGCTTAAACTAAAACGAGCGGATGATAACCATCAAGCATTTTACCAATCGCATGCCATTATTAATATTAAGGTTTAGTCATGACTGAGTCATCAAAAAGCAATTCAGCAATTGGACTACTCTACGAGGCGGGACATTCACCCATTGTAAGTGCTAAAGGGTTTGGTGAACTGGCGGATGAAATTATTGCCCTAGCCAAAGAAAAAGGAATTTTAATCCATCAAGATGAAGCACTTGCAAATACACTATCGAAACTAGACCTCGCAGAAGAGATCCCCAAAGAGTTGTACTTTGTTATTGCTGAGCTCATTGCGTTTTCATACGTGGTTAGAGGAAAGTTTCCGCCTGGTTGGCAAGACTTTCAGGGAAAGCTAAATATAAAAGCATAACGCAGTGTTATAAAAGCAAAAAAGGCGCTAAGCGCCTTTTTGTTTGTGTAATGAAAACAACAGTTCAGCCTCGGCGCGGGGTAATTCACATTCGCGAATAACCTCATCTAAATCAGCACCTAACTCAACCATTTTTACTGCACGAGAGTATATTTTAGCATCGGGGTCATCGTATTTTTGAGCTGCTTGTTGCTGTATCAGCTCTTGGTTTTGTTGTTCTACCTCAAGCACACGCTTACCAATACTCAGTAAACCGGTTCGCAACTCTGACACTTCGCTACGTAAAATATTAATCTGCTCTGATGAATCTTTAAACTGTTGTAATTGCGCGCCAAGCTCACTCGCATAGCGCTTTTTAAACATCACAATTAAAAGCAGCGAGAATAGTCCAAAAACTAAACCCGCAATAGCAATACCAAGTAATAACATAGTTTTATGTAGAGAAGCTTATATATCGCTTAACTCATCCCATTCGTCATCACTAAGTAGTTTATTTAAATCAACCAGAATAAGTAACTCATTGTCGCGGTTACATACACCTTGAATAAATTTAGCACTTTCCTCTGTACCTACATTTGGCGCACTGTCAATTTCAGAGCTACGTAGGTAAACAACCTCAGAAACGCTATCGGCTAGAATGCCAATCACTTGCTCTTCTGCTTCAATAATTAAAATACGTGAATTATCCGTCGCTTCAATATCAGGTAAACCAAAACGAGAGCGAGTATCAATAACGGTAACAACATTACCACGTAAGTTAATAATACCAATCACATACGAAGGTGCACCTGGTACAGGAGCAATCTCGGTGTAACGCAGTATTTCTTGCACTTGCATTACATTTACGCCATAAGTTTCATCTTCTAGCTTGAACGTAACCCACTGCAAAATCTCATCATTATTATCTGCATTTTTCTTAGCTGACAGTAATTTATCTTCACTCATGCTCTTACCTCGTAATGGTCATTACTTGTGACGGCTATCTAAGCCTTTCTCTAATAGTGCGTTTAAATTATTAACATCTATTAAAGCACACATTTTTTCTTTAATTACTCCAGCAAGCCATGGGCGCTTACTGTTATTTGTACGCCATTTTACATCTTCTTTACTCAATGTAATGTTATTTATTAGTTTTTCTGCTAATAAACCCCATTGGCTATCACCTAAAGTGATGAGGTATTGATAATTTAAAGATGCCTCTAACTGCTCATCGTACTTTTCAGGCATAACCCAGCGAGCGGTATCAACAACATTGAGCTTTTCTTCTCGGTTGATCATAACCCCTTTAAACCACTTAGGCTTGCCAAATAAATGATTTACTTCTCCAAGCTCATGAATGCCACCTAAGGCTTTTAGCGGCACCGCTAAAGTAAGCCCTGCCACTTCAAAAAACAGCGCTTGAAACTCACCATCAAAGTAGTCAGCTTCACCACCTACAACCACCTCTTGCTCAGGCACGACGTGTTGCTCTTGGAGAGTGTCAATTTCTACATTCGATACTTGCTTATTGAGCTTTTCAACTTCAACAACAGGCTCAACTATTACTGGTTGTTCTTTTTGCTCTTCATACGTTACCTGCTCAAGCAGTTTAGCAACAGGCTCAAGGTCTTTTGTTGGTTCGTCATCAGATAATAACGCCCCTAAGTACTGAGTGACTACTTTTTCATTAGCAAATAATTGCTTACTCATTTATTAACCTTGTTTTATTAAATATTTAAGTAATGCTTTATAAGCATAGACTCCACGCGCATTTGGGCAAAAATCTACCGGTACTTTTTGCGCTAAACTTGCATCTCTAAATTTAGTATCCACAGGAATAACGCCTGGCCATACTTTTTCTTTATACGTTTCTTGTAGTGTTTTATAGGCCTCAAGCGATGCTTTGGTTCGTTTATCATACATAGTTGGAATTATAGTATATTCATAGCTTTTCGCTTGAGAGGTTTGCATTAATTCCATAGTACGCATCATTCTATCGAGCCCTTTAAGCGCCAAGAACTCAGTTTGCACCGGCACTAAGACTCTTTCACAGGCGGCAAGCGCATTGACCATCAGCACACCTAAAACAGGTGGGCAATCTAAAATTGCGTAATCGTAATACTCGCTAATTTTAGCCAGTGTTTTTTTTAAAATCAGGCCCATTCCCGTTTTATTACCCATGCTACGGTCAAGTGTCGCGATCGCCATAGTTGCAGGTAAAATATCTAGGTTTTCAATTGTTGAGGGGCATAATGCTTGCAGTATTTCTTCACTTTTCATACTCGAGCCGCGAGTAAAAATATCGTAAACACTGACCTCTAAATCTTCTGAATCAATACCAAAGTAATAGGTTAGTGAAGCATGAGGATCTGTATCAATCAATAACACACGCTTGCCTTGAAGCGCAAGGATCCCTGCAAGGCTAACCGCTGTAGTGGTTTTGCCTACTCCCCCTTTTTGATTGGCTACTGTCCAAACTTTCACATTACATCCTAATTACTGTTCGTTGCGCGTTGTAACACGGATGCCACCATGCGGTAAACGGATTATTTTTATTGTATCGTCTTGGGCAGGTAGCTCAATTTCTGGCTGACTTTGCTCTGATACTGAAATTGATGATTTCGTTTGTTCATCAGAGGGATCTGGTGCTAAACCATATTTAGAAAGTGCAATCACGACTTTACGGTTTTCAGCACGCCCAGCTTCGGTATCATTATCGGCAAAGGGCGAGTATTGACCATATCCCTCAATGGCCATGCGCGCGGATTCAATGCCCAAACGCTCTAGCTCAACTAATATTGAGGTTGCACGCGCCACTGATAACTCCCAATTAGAACGAAATATTTCATTTCGTATGGTTTCGTTATCTGTATACCCGCGTACTCTTATATAGTTATCGACTGATGCGATGATTGCTTCAATTTTTTTTACAATCTCTTTGGCCTTGTTATGTGCAACAGCACTACCACTGGCAAACAACAATCCGGAATTGAGCTCAATAACCAACCAGTCTTGGCTTAGTTCTAAGCTAGCCTCGCCACTGCGTATCTCATCAATCAGCGACGATTGTAATTTAGCCAATAAACTATCCAGCGGCTTACCTAAGTGGCGTTGACTAATATTGCTATTGTCACTTTGACCATCGAGTAACACTGGGCCTTGCTCTAGCTCTTGAATACTTTCGCCATAGAGTATTTCAGCCTCAGGGGTCACCCTTTCAAGCAATAAAGCATCACCATTTACCCCGTTACCCTGCTGAGAATATTGTTTTGCAGACTTATCAAAAACATGCTCAAGAGAATCAGATAAAACCTTGATGTTGTCTTCTTTGTTTATCGCAATTGCATACAATACAACAAAAAATGCAAACATTATGGTCATATAATCCGCATAAGAAACTAACCAACGCTCAGTATGTTGGCTCTTTAATTGGTGATGACGTAAGCGACGGCGTAACATAGGCGCTAATGGGCCTGTAAAATTGGACGTTCAACGCGGTAGGCTTCAAGCTTTAGTTCTATATTAATAGGGCTCTCACCTTGGCTAATAGCAATTACACCTTCCGCTAACATTTCGTGATAAAGCATCTTTTGTTCAACCCGTTGCTTTAGCTTATTGGCCATGGGTAAAAATAATAAATTAGCCAAACCAACACCATATATAGTTGCAATGAACGCGGTGGCAATACCCGTTCCTAACTGCTCAGGATCGTTAATAAATGACATGGCTTGAATAAGCCCAAGTACAGCACCTAAAATACCAATAGTTGGGCTATACCCACCCATTGCTTCATATACCCGGCTAGCCTCAAGTAATCGTTCTCGCTCAAGTAATAAGTCAATCTCGAGGGTATCGCGTAGTTTTTGCTCTGAACAGCCATCAACTAATAAACTCAGTCCTTTGGCGGCATAGGGATCTGAATGCGCAAGTGCTTCGTTTTCTAATGCTAAATAACCCTCTTGACGGGCTTTATGCGACCAGCGTTTTACTTGCTCAATAGCATCTTCAATATCATGGTCGTCGGTAACAAAAACCCAATGAGTAATACTAAGCATTTTTTTAAATGTATTGGCTGATGTTTGTAGCATCACCGCACCTAATGTACCGCCTAATACAATAATTAGTGCAGGCCCATTAAACAGCGCAGATACCACACCTCCCTCTAAAGAATAACCGATTGCAATAGCACCTAATGCAACCAGTAATCCTAAAACAGAAAGCTTATCCACAGCCAACCTCTCTTTTTAAGCGTGCAGCCACATCATGAAGGCTAATGCTTTCGCTCGCTAAACCTGCACTGGCTATCGCCTGAGGCATACCATAGACAACACAGCTTTTTTCATCCTGAGCCCAAATTGTAGCGCCAGTTTGCTTAAGCATGCGAGCACCATCACGACCATCTGCACCCATGCCTGTCAAAATAATGGCAAGCACATCACCTTGATACGCTTTGGCCGCACTGGCAAAGGTAATATCAACACTTGGTTTATAGTTTACTCGTTCATTTTTATCTTCAAACACACGAAGGGTTCTATTAGAGCCACGTCCTTCTACCATCATTTGCTGGCCACCTGGCGCTAAATAAGCGCACCCAGGTTGTAATCTATCGCCTTGCTGCGCTTCTTTTACCTTAATCTTACACAAGCCATCTAAGCGAGTAGCAAAGGCCGGGGTAAATGCAGCAGGCATATGCTGTATGAGTAAAATAGGGTGTGGAAAATTAGCAGGTAATTGCGTCAAAATAGTTTGCAGTGCAACTGGCCCACCTGTGGATGTACCAATAGCAACTAACTGATACTGCTTACCACTGGCACGCGCTGAGGCACTGCTGTTATTAGGTGCAGGACTCGCATTATTAAAGCTACGATCAGGTTGAACTATCGGCTTTTTAGCAAGGTTAGAAAAGCGTTCAGAACTGTTTGACGCTGGTTTACTAATACTTGGAGATGGGGCCGTTCTCGTAATTCTTCCAATACGCTGGCGGCCTATTTCCTTAACCTTATTTTGCAATAACTTAATTGCATCATCGTTATTGCGAGCAATATCTTCAAACTTTTTAGGTAAAAAGTCCATCGCCCCAGCATCAAGCGCATCCAAAGTGGCAGATGCCCCTGCTCGTGTTAACGATGAAAACATTAAAATAGGTGTTGGATTACTCGCCATGATCTCTTTCACAGCACTAATACCATCCAGCACCGGCATTTCAACATCCATGGTGATAACATCAGGACGTAACTGAGCTGTTTTTTCGACGGCCTCTCGGCCATTTACAGCAAAGCCTATTACCTCAATGCCGCTGTCTTGTTCAAGAATTTCACTCACTCTGCGGCGAAAAAAGCTTGAATCATCAACTACTAAAACTTTAACAGCCATTTCGCTCTCTTATTCAATGAATGGGTAGGCATAAAGTTTATACCTACTTTTTATTATCCAGCGTAATGCTTTAGCATACTCGGTACATCTAATATCAGTGCAATTCCACCATCAGAGGTAATAGTCGCACCCGCCATACCCGGCGTACCTTGCAATAATGCATCTAGAGGCTTGATCACCACTTCTTCTTGACCTATTAGTGAATCAACAACGAACCCTACTTTTTGAGTCCCTATTTGCACAATAACGACATGCCCTTGTGCTTTTCGCTGACCTCTATCAGCGCCTTTTATAAGCCAATGTTCAAGGTAGAATAATGGAATCGACTTTTTACGAACAATAATCGTTAGCTGGCCATCAACCACATTAGTTTTTGTTAAATCTAAGTGGAATATTTCACTTACACCCGCTAGCGGCAAGGCAAAGGTTTGCTCTCCCACCACCACCATTAAGGTAGGCAATATCGCAAGTGTTAGTGGAACTTTGATTTCTAAAGTAGTCCCTACGCCCATTTCTGATTTTATGTTAACCGAGCCATTGAGCTGAGTGATTTTTGTTTTAACCACATCCATACCAACACCACGGCCAGAAATATCTGAGATTTCTTCTTTGGTTGAAAACCCAGGTGCAAAAATAAGGTTATAAGCTTCAGTATCAGAAAGACGACTCGCTTGGTCGTGATCAAGCACCCCTTTACTAATCGCAATCTTTTTAAGCTTTTCAGCATCCATACCGGCACCATCATCTTGGATGGTAAGTAGAATATGATCACCCTGTTGCGAAGCTGATAAAGTCACCGTACCTGTTCTAGGTTTACCCGATGCTTCACGAATATCGGGCATTTCAATACCATGGTCGACCGAGTTGCGAACCAAATGCACCAATGGATCGGCCAATGCTTCCACTAAATTTTTATCTAAATCGGTGTCTTCACCGACAAGTAATAAATTAATATCTTTTTTAAGTGTTCGTGCTAAGTCACGTACAACACGAGGAAAACGGCCAAATACTTTTTTAATTGGCTGCATTCGTGTTTGCATTACTGCACCTTGGATATCAGCAGTCACAACATCTAAGTTGGAAATAGCTTTACCCATAGCCTCGCTATCAGAATTAGTCGCCAAACTCACTAAGCGATTTCGCACAAGTACTAACTCGCCCACCATGTTCATTATTTGGTCTAGGCGTTTGGTATCAACACGTACTGTTGTTTCTGCCGGTGGAGGCGCTGCTTTTTTAGGCGGCGCAGCTTTAGCTGCTTGTGCCGCAGGAGCCGGCTTAGCTGGCTCTGGTTTAGGCTGTGGCTTAGCTGCAGCAACTGGTTCTGGCTTTTTAGCTGCCACTGGTTCTGGTTTACTTACAGGAGCCGGTGTTTCTATCGACTTAGGTGCACCTTTACCATGAAGTTCATCAAGTAACGCTTCAAACTCGTCGTCACTTATTTCATCATCGCCCGAGCTTTGCTCGTTACTTGGTGGAGCCACAGGGGCTGATGGTGTTTGTTGTGGTGTACTTGCGGTTGCTTGGCTCACTTCGCCAAAGCTGCCTACACCATGAAGTTCATCCAATAAGCTGTCAAACTCATCGTCAGTTATATCACCACTGACATCATTGTCACTTGATGATGATTGTTTTTCTTGTGGGGCTTGCCCTTTTCCATGAAGTTCATCAAGTAGGCTTTCGAATTCGTCTTCGGTTATTTCATCAATCTGAGACTCAGTACTGCTGCTATCTGGGCCGCTAAATAATTCATCAAAAGCAAACGGGTCTTCTTCAGCATCGCTGCTCGGTTGCTCTGCAACTGGTTCGGGCTCTACCGATGGGGTTTCGACAGGAGCTACATCTTCAACCACAGAATCGCCGGCAAGCTCTTCTGCTGTCGGTGGCTGTCCAAGTTTGTGAAGTACTGCAAGTAATTCTGGATCAGCAGGCTCTGGCTGGTCACGATTTTTAATCGTGGCAAACATTTCATTAATGGTGTCCAGTGCTTGTAAAATCACATCCATTAATTCAGAGTTAACTGTTCTTACACCTTGGCGCAGTAAATCAAACACATTTTCAGCACCATGACATGCATCAACAAGCTCTGTCATAGCCAAAAAGCCAGCGCCACCCTTTACAGTGTGGAAACCGCGAAATATTGCGTTTAGTAGCTCAGTATCATCTGGGTTGTTTTCCAGTTCTACTAACTGTTCAGATAAAAGCTCAAGGATTTCTCCGGCCTCTACTAAAAAGTCTTGTAAAATATCTTCATCGACTTCAAAGCTCATGCAGTACTCTCCTATTAGAAGCCCAAACTTGATAATAGATCATCAACTTCATCTTGATCAGATACAACATCATTACGCGTTTCTTTATCAATAATAGGCCCTTCGGGACCTGCTAGTGTTTGTGCAACAATGGGATCTTCTATTTTTTCTGGTTGTTCAGTTGGTTCAACCTCACCACCTTGCGCTGCAAATGCAGTTAACAGGTGAATTAAACTTTCTTCAACTTCACGGACAAGTTCAATAACACGGCGAATAACCTGACCGGTTAAATCTTGATAGTCTTGAGCCATCAGCACATTAGTCATCAGCATTTGTAACTCATCGGTTTTGTGATGAGAACTGCTCATAAACTTATCAATACTATGACAAAGTGATTTAAACTCACCAAGCTCTATTTCGCGGTTCATTAAACGATCCCACGTTGGCTTGATATCAGCTATTTCGTCAGCGATTTCTTGTGCTAATGGTAAGCTTGCTTCAACCGCATCCATTGTCTTATTGGCTGCGTTTTCTGTCATTTCCATGACATAGTTAAGGCGTTTTTTTGCGTCAGGGATGGCATCAGTGGTAATGTCTGTTAAACGCGTGTCTAACTCGAAACTTTTTAAAGCTTCGTGCAGTTGACGCGTCAACTTACCCACCTCAGCAAATAACTGTGATTGCTCTTGTGAAGCTGTTTCTAAAATTAACTGATTCGCTTTATCTTGCTCACCATTTTCTAAAAAAACAACTAACTGGCGAGCTTGTTCTAAAGTAATCTGAGGCGCAGCAGGTGCTGACATAAGCCTCTCCCTCTCATTAACCTAAGCGTTCGAACACTTTTTCTAATTTAGTTTTCAATGTACCTGCAGTGAATGGTTTAACAATATAACCATTAACACCTGCTTGGGCCGCAGCAATTATTTGTTCTTTTTTAGCTTCTGCTGTAACCATTAAAACAGGAATATGCTTTAATTTTTCATCAGCTCGAATTGCCCTTAAAAGATCAATACCTTGCATGCCTGGCATATTCCAATCTGTTACAACAAAATCAAACGCTTGATTTTGCAACATAGGCAAAGCAGTTGACCCGTCATCTGCTTCTTGAACATTGGTAAAACCTAAATCGCGCAACAGGTTTTTAATAATACGTCTCATTGTTGAGAAATCATCAACAACAAGAATTTTAATGTTTTTATCCAAAACATCCTCCAGTGAGGCCTGAACCTTTATTTACTTACTTCTAGTTTATCCAGTCATTGATTTTTGCTTTAAGCTTAATCATCGCCTGACCATGTATCTGACTTACACGCGATTCACTTACATCGAGTATATGCCCAATTTCTTTTAAATTCATCTCATCGTTATAGTACAAAGAAAGCACCATTGCATCTTTTTCCGGTAACGACTTTATTGCACTGAGTAAAGACTCATTAAACCGTTCATTTTTAACATTATTGAACGGTTTGTCTAGTGCTAAATCTTGGCCATGAGGTGTAATCACATCGTCATCTATACCAAGGTCTTCAATACCTAACACTTTGCTTACATTTACATCGTTTAAAATATGATGGTACTCATTTAGCGAAATTTCAAGTTTTTCAGCAACTTCACTATCTTTAGGTTCACGGTTTAAACTGTTCTCAAGCGCAACAATAGTTTCTGCAACCAAACGGCTTTTTCTGTGAACTGAACGTGGAACCCAATCGCCTCGGCGCATTTCGTCTATCATCGCACCACGAATACGAATACCGGCAAAGGTTTCAAAGCTTGCGCCTTTGCTTGCATCAAAGTTTTTTGAAGCTTCAATTAAACCAATCATACCCGATTGAATTAAATCATCTAGCTGCACACTGGCCGGTAAACGAGCAATTAAATGGCACGCCACTTTTTTGACTAATGAGGCATGCTTTTCAACAATCATATTTAAATTTTGTGTTGACTGATATCCCATAGCTCTATTCACCGGTATTGTCATTGTTAGTTACTAACTAGTTTCTCAATGAAAAACTCTAAATGACCCGAGGCTTGACTAGGTGTTGGCCACTTAGCAATTTTTGTAGCCAGTGTTTTAAAAGCAATTGCAGCAGGCGACCCAGGAAAAACCTCAACAATTACTTTTTGGCGGCGCGTTGATTTGCGCATATTTTCATCATATGGAACCGTTGCAACCAACTCCATTGATATATCTAAAAATCGGTCGGTAACCTTTGAAAGTTTTGCAAACAATTCCTGCCCTTCGCGTAAACTACGCACCATATTGGCAACAATTTTAAATTTATAAACGCCGTGCTCACGGCTAAGTACTTTAATTAAAGCATAGGCATCGGTAATTGATGTAGGCTCATCACATACCACCACAACCACATCTTGCGCTGCGCGAGAAAAACTCAGCACCATATCGGAAATACCCGCAGCGGTATCAACAATTAAAATATCAAAGTCGGTGTTAAGTTCACTAAATGCACGAATAAGTCCAGCGTGCTCTGAGGGTGATAACTCAACCATACTTTGCGAACCCGATGTTGCAGGCACTATTTTTATGCCTGCGGGACCTTCGACTAAAATATCATCAAGTTCACATTCGCCCGATAAAACATGAGATAAATTACGCTCAACGCGCAGTCCAAGCATCACATCACAATTCGCTAATCCTAAATCAGCATCTAGTACAAGCACACGTTTGCCTTGTTGGCCTAACGCGATTGCCGTGTTAAGGGATACGTTCGTTTTACCCACTCCACCTTTGCCGCCGGTGACAGCGATAACTTTTACGCCGTTATTATTATTCTTGCTCATTTTGCGAAGGCCGCTTGCTTGATCTAAAACTGTGTTAATCATACATCTCTACTGTGCTCGACGCCACTGATTGGTGTCGTGATTGTTGTGCTTTTATTCTTTTTAAATACAATTGCTCAGCTTTTTTTACTAGTTTTTCGGCATTTGCCACTCTAATATCTTCTGGTACTCGCTGACCGTTAGTAAGATACCCTATTGGGAGACGATTTTGAATCGCAATACTAATAATCTCACCTAAACTCAATGACTCATCAAGTTTAGTAAAAATACATCCACTTAGCTGTACTTTTTTAAAGTGCCTTACTGTTTCTTGTAATACATTAATTTGCGCCGTCGCACTTAATACTAAATAACTACGTATATCAACACGCTGATTACGCATCAAGGTGTTTAACTGCTCGGTTAAGCGTAAATCACGTTGACTCATTCCTGCTGTATCAATTAAGACTAGACGTTTATTTCGTAAATGGTATAAAACTTCTGCTAATTCATTTGCATCTTTAACTTGTTTAACGCCACAACCTATAATACGACCATACGTTGCTAGCTGCTCATAGGCACCAATACGGTAGGTATCGGTAGTAATAAGCGCTACTTTATCGGCACCGTATTTTTGTGCACCTAATGCTGCCAGTTTTGCAACTGTGGTGGTTTTACCCACCCCAGTAGGTCCAACTAACGCAAAAACACCGCCTTGGCGAAGTATTTCGTTGTTAGTGGTTTGCATTTGATCTTCAACCATGTTCAATAAAGCTTTCCAGCCTTGTTGGCGAGACACATCGTCCGGTACAAAACATGCCATTTGCTCAGCAACATTTTTCTCTATACCCATACCGACTAAGCGGTCAATCATACATGCACGGGTCGGGTCGCGACGCGCCATATCTTGCTGCATTAAACCTGATACTTGGTGCTCTAATAGTTGACGAATTGCGTTCATTTCTTCACGCATTGTGCTCATGTCACTTGATTCTTTATGCATTGTTTGCTGACGCGGTGCGCTAGGTGAATCTAAATCGTCAAAGCCACTGTCTAAGTCGTCAAAACCTAAGCTATCGGCTTGGGTACGAGGGCGCACTGGCGCGCTTTGTTCACGTTCAAACATATTTTTAGGTCGTGATTGCACAGGCTCTTGTTCTTGATAGTGGCCAGATGTGTCAATGCCAGAGTGTGAAAACATTGAAGCAAGCTCTGCTGAACGAGGACGTGGAGACTGACGCTCTAGTAAGGCTTGTAAGCTATCTGCAACCTTTGCTTGTGGCTTAGGTTGAGCGCGTTGTGGTTCTGGTTTAACAAAATTATGTGAACTTTGCTCAGTATGTGCAAATGAAGCTCTTGCAGCAGGTTGGCTTTGAGGCTGCTCTGGCGGTTTTGTCGCTGCTTTGTCGTAATCAACTGCAGCAACAATTTCAACGCCATTAGCTAGTTTTTTATTTGACATAATAACCGCATCAACACCCAACTCTTCTTTTACTTCTTTTAGTGCAGTGCGCATGTCTTTAGCAAAAAAACGTTTAATTTTCATAATTCAAACCCCTTTAAAATCTTATTGTTGGCCTACAGAGCTGACAATCTTGATCTGTCTTTCATCTGGTATCTCTTGATAAGACATCACTCGCAATCCTGGAATGGTGTATTTAACAAATCGAGATAACACAGTGCGTAACATTCCTGACGTTAGCAATATTGAAGGTTCACCGGCCATTTCTTGATTTTGATGCGCTTCATTCAATGATGTTTGAAGTCTATCAGCAAGCCCTGGTTCTATTCCGGCACCTTCATCACCTGCATTTTGAAGTGACTGATGCAACATCTGTTCCAACTCAGGCGCCAAGGTTATGACAGGGATTTCAGAAGACATACCAACGGCATCTTGGACGATTAATCTACGCAGTGATATTCGCACTGCAGCCGTTAATACATCTGGGTCTTGGCTGCGAGGGCCATACTCAACAAGGGTTTGAACAATTGAGCGCATATCTCGTATTGCTACCCCTTCATTTAATAAATTTTGTAGTACTTTCACGATGGTGGTCAGCGGTAATACCTCAGGTACAAGTCCTTCAACTAAGCGAGGGTGACTCTTACCTAACATATCTAATAAGTTTTGTACTTCTTCATGTCCGAGTAATAAAGCGGCGCTATTGGTGAGTAACTGGCTAATATGGGTTGCCACCACGGTAGCCGAATCAACCACCGTGTAACCTAAAGACTGTGCTTCATCTTTTTGATCAGGTTTTATCCAAACTGCATCTAAACCAAACGCCGGATCTTTAGTTTCAATTCCTTTTAACGGGCCAAATACTTGGCCTGGGTTAATCGCTAATTCATCACCATGTTTAAGCTCACCCTCACCACTTGATACACCCATCATGGTTATGCGGTATGCATTTGGGTCGAGTTCTAGATTATCGCGTATATGCACCGGCGGCACTAAAAAGCCTAGCTCTTGAGATAGTTTTTTACGCACTCCTTTAATACGGTTTAACAGCTCGCCACCTTGTGATTGGTCAACGAGAGGAATGAGTCGGTAACCGACTTCTAAACCAATAACATCAACTTGTTGAACATCATCCCAACCCAGTTCTTTTTGCTCTTGTTTAGCCGCAATTCCGGTACCTGAGGCCGCATTTTCGGCTTCTTCTGCTTCTGCAGCGGCTAATTTCAGTTTATTTTGTTGAGTATAGTATGCAAGGTAACCTAAAAGCGCCCCTAAGCTTAAAAATGCAAGGTGTGGCATACCTGGGACTAAGCCCATAGTAATAAGGATACCTGAGGCAATAAATAACGACTTTTCGTTACCTAATTGCTTCTTAAACTGATCGCCCATGTTGTGCGATTCATTTTGACGGGTTACAACAATTGCAGTACCAATTGAAAGTAGTAATGAAGGTAATTGCGCGACTAAGCCATCACCAATGGTCAATAGTGTGTACACTTCCATAGCGCGTGAAAAACTTAAATCATGTTGGATCATGCCAACAAATAAGCCACCCACAATATTGATCACTAAAATGACTATGCCAGCAATAGCATCACCTTTTACAAATTTACTAGCTCCATCCATAGAACCATAAAAGTCAGCTTCACGGGTTACTTCCTCACGACGTTCTCTGGCTTGCTCGGCACTGATAAAACCGGCATTCATATCTGCATCTATGGCCATTTGCTTACCTGGCATAGCATCTAGAGTAAAACGCGCTGATACCTCTGAAATACGACCAGCACCTTTGGTGATTACCACAAAGTTAATGATGATCAGAATTAAAAACACCACCAAGCCCACGGCGTAGTTACCACCGATTACCACTGAACCAAATGCTTCAATGACTTTACCAGCAGCATCCCCACCGTTATGACCCTCAAGCAGTACCACCCGGGTACTGGCCACATTGAGTGCTAAGCGCATTATGGTTGCAATTAACAGCACCGCTGGGAACATACCAAACTCAAGCGGCTTCATGGTGTATACAGTGACCAGTAATACAACTAACGCAAGCGCGATATTAAACGAAAATAATATATCAAGCAGGAATGGAGGCAGCGGTAAAATAACCATGCCCAGCGCAGCCAACACCAAAAGCGGTGTACCAACGCCCTTCGCATATTCTTTTTTATCTTTATTAAGTTGTTGTAATACCGCTTTAAATTCCATAACTCTACAATTTCAAAAAATTGACACTACGCTGAAATTGCAATAACTATTCCAAGTTAGTTGGTTAGCAGTTAATACTTAAATTCATCGGGGATAGGCAGCTTTTTATTAAGGGCAACAGGGCGTTTTCCACGACCTTTTTTAAACCGTTTAAGCTGAAACACATAAGCAAGCACTTGAGCAACCGCAGTAAAGAGCTGATCGGGGATTTGCTCACCCACTTCTGCAGTATGATAAAGCGCTCGGGTTAAAGTTGGAGACTCAACAACAGGCACTTCATTACCCAATGCAATTTTACGAATTTGCATGGCGAGCTCATCCACACCTTTGGCTAATACAATAGGCGCGCCTGCTCGCTCTGTATCGTATTTTAAAGCTACGGAATAGTGAGTAGGGTTGGTAACAATAACATCGGCGTCTGGCACATCCTGCATCATTCTCTTTTGCGACATTTGACGTTGGGTTTGCCTTATGCGCGCTTTAATCTGCGGATCACCTTCTGAGTTTTTATATTCGTCTTTTACCTCTTGCATAGTCATTTTAAGCTGTTTGTTATGACTATAGCTTTGAAATGGGGCGTCAATAGCAGCAATAATAATTAAGGTGCAAGACATGCCTAAAAACATCCACGCTAAAATTTCCAAAGCATGAACAATATTGCCAGGCGCACTTTCTATACTTAAATGTAAGATTTCATCAAAAAACGTATTAATTAAAAAAATAGCAAATGCTGCCACCAAGCCAAACTTTAATAATGACTTAAGCAATTCTATAGCCGCTTGTGGACCAAACATGCGGGTAAAGCCTTTCATTGGCGACATTTTACTGGCTTTGGGCGCAGCTGCTTGCCAACTAAAATTAAAGCCGCCAAGCATGGTATTACCGATAAATGCAGCCAATACAATAATGAGTACAAACATCGACATAGGAAATAACAGTACGTCGGCCACCTCTCCCCATACGGCAAACATTTTGGTGGTGTCGTAGGTTTCATTGCGGTTAAGACTCAGCATTCTTCCCATAATGCGGTACAAGCCTTTGCCAATTTCAGGCCCATACATTAATAAGGAAATAGCAGAAAAAATAAGCACAAACATGGTACCTAACTCTTTAGAACGCGCTATTTGACCTTTCTTTTTAGCATCATCAACTTTTTTGGGGGTGGGTTCTTCGGTTTTTTCTTGTCCGGAATCTTCAGCCATTACGCTCTCCTAAGGGGAACAACCAACTAGAGTACACATCAGCTCAACCATTTTTAGCCATTGGAACTCAAACTGAGTGACAAAGTTACCGAGCGTTGCCCAAATAATAACGAGCCCTGCCACTAAGGTAAATGGGAAGCCTATCGAGAAAATATTTAACTGCGGTGCAGCACGGGTCATAATACC
The DNA here is from genome assembly GCF_000764215.1 of Pseudoalteromonas sp. ND6B. NCBI lineage: Bacteria > Pseudomonadati > Pseudomonadota > Gammaproteobacteria > Alteromonadales > Pseudoalteromonadaceae > Pseudoalteromonas > Pseudoalteromonas sp. ND6B. Next base: position 21,206 of record NZ_JQFL01000072.1, on the reverse strand, counting down.
AAATGCCATATTAATAACCAGCATGGCGGTTAATGGTGCTAATGACAGCACTAATGCAGTGGTAAACATCCAACCACCCCATGTCACTATGTCCCAGTAATGATCAACCGCCCACCAATTGCCATCAATCGGGAGTACTTCAAAACTGTGCACCACCATTTGAATCATCATTAAATGACCATTAAACACAAAAAATAATAAGGTAGCTAATATTAGATAAAATTGCCCCACTGCAGGCACACTCATCCCATTAGAGGGGTCAACAACAGATGCAAAACCTAAACCGGTTTGCATAGCAAGAATTTGACCGGCTAACACAAACGTATTGAGTAATAGTGTGGACGCAAAACCAATTGCGACACCAATCAACATTTGTTGGAGTACCACTAAAATCATTTCAAAAGAAAATAGATTAGTAAATGTAGCAGCAGGAAGAACAGGAACAACTAAGAAGGTGACCACAACAGCCAAGCCCATTTTTATTCGAGCAGGTACGTTTTTTGCGCCAATACCCGCCATGATCATGATCATAGAGCTGATGCGCACTAAGGGCAGTAAAAAATCACTTAACCATTGAATGACAACGGAAAATGGAAATTCCATTGTTAACCTGCAATTTCGGGGATAAGCAGCACTAAGCGATTAAAAAAGTCCATTAGCTCTTGAGTAAACCAATGTCCTCCCACAATCAGGGCACTGATGGTGATTAATAAACGCGGTAAAAAACTCAGTGTTTGTTCGTTAATTGAGGTTGCTGCCTGAAACACAGCCACAACCAACCCAATAATTAAGCCAGGTACCACAATGGCAGACACCAGCTTAATCACTAAAAATAGGGCTCCACTTAAAATATCAACAAATACTTCAGGTTCCATGGACGACTCCTAGTGTGGTTGGTTCAATGAAGAGTGCACAACTACGTGCCCAAGCCAAAGCTTTTAGCGAGTGTACCCATCACCAAGCTCCACCCATCAACCAATACAAACAACATAATCTTAAACGGTAGCGACACAATCATGGGCGATAACATCATCATACCCATGGCCATCAATACCGATGCAACCACCAAATCGACAATCAAAAAGGGAATAAAAAACATAAAACCAATAATAAAAGCGGTTTGTAGCTCACTGGTCACAAACGCAGGAATAAGCACAACCATTGGCGTTGCTTCAGGCGAGTCAAGCTGATCGTAACCTGCTATTTTAGCAAAGGTTTCTAAATCTTTTATACGTACCTGTGAGAGCATAAACGCTTTCATTGGCTCTTTGGCTAAATCAAGTGCTTCAAGTGACGTTACTTGTTCACTTAAATACGGTTCGATAGCGCGCTCATTTATTTGCTCATAAATTGGCGCCATAATAAAAATACTTAAAAACAGCGACATACCTAGTAATACTTGGTTCGAAGGCGTTTGCTGCAAACCAATGGCTTGGCGCAAAATAGCTAAAACAACAATAATTCGAGTGAAAGAGGTCATCATGATAATGGCGGCTGGAATAAAGCTCATAGCCGTCATGATCGCCAACACTTGTAGCGTCACTGAGTAGTCTTGGGTGCCATCGGCATTAGTGGTGATCGTCAGCGCGTCAATCCCCTCGGCATTGACCCCTGGGACGAACACCATGGCAAATAGGAAAAGCAGCCATTTAGTCATAATATTAGTTCTTTTTATTTTGATTAAGTTGCGGATTCAACATTTTGCCAAACCGCTTCGCTAATTCTGGTAACTCTTTTTCTGTTAGGGGGGTTTCTAACTTGTGTAGATAATTAATACTGTGTGGAGTAACCCCTAATAGGTGCTGTGCATTATCTATTTCAACCACCATTAAGCGCTCACGTGATCCCAACGGAAGACTGCGGATCACTTTAAACTCATCGTTATTGGTTAAATTTGGATTGAGCTTTTTTACAAAAAAAGCCAACACTAAAATTAACACCACAACCATACCCAAAGATAACACCATGGATACGATATCTGTGGTCGGTGTTGCAGCATCTGTTGCTGCAAACACCGAATTGCTTAAACTGGCTAGTGCTATCATCGTAACTTTTTGATCCGTTCAACCTGGCTAATTACATCCGTTAAACGAATACCGAACTTATCGTTCACCACAACCACTTCGCCATGCGCAATCAAAGTACCATTAACTAAAACATCGAGCGGTTCGCCGGCAACCCTGTCAAGCTCAACGACCGAACCTTGGTTAAGTTGTAATAAATTACGAATATTAATTTTAGAACGCCCTACTTCCATAGAAATAGTAACGGGAATGTCTAAAATAGTATCGAGTTTACGTTTTTCTTCACCGCTGAGTTCATGCTTTGAATCATCAAGCTCATCAAGCTCGGTTACTTTGACCTCAGGACTATCGTCAGTGCCTTCAGCTTCAGCAAGTGCTGCTGCCCATTCGTCCATTGTATCTTGATCATCGCTCATACTTTTAACCTTTTAATCAATTACCAGTCTAAGTCTACACCGTTTGAAAGGTGTAAATCATCTTCTAGTTCTGCTAATTCTGCATCTGAATCAATTTTTTTGCCGCCTTTGGTAAAGACATGCAGCTCAGATTTAACTGAATCAGGGCGTTTAATTTTTTCACTAATTTGTAGCGCAACGTTATCACGTGAACGACCCATTTTAGCTCTAAATGTAGGGAGTTCTTCCACAAATACGGTAATATGCTCAGGCATTTCAACTGGAATTATATCCCCGGCTTTGAGCTCCATTATTTGTTTTAAGCTTAAATCAACTTCAAGTAGCTGGGTCGATAAATCGACTTCTACGTCCATTATTTCGTCACGAAGCGCCTTACTCCAACGTAAATCGGTATCTTCAGTATCAGACTGAACACCCGCATCCAATAGCTCTCTGATAGGTTCGAGCATTGAATAAGGTAGCGCAATATGGAAGTCTCCCCCGCCACCATCCAGCTCAATATGAAAAGAGCTAATAACCACCACTTCGGTTGGGCTAACAATATTAGCCATCGCAGGGTTTACCTCAGAATCGAGGTACTCGAACGACACATCCATCACTGGTGCCCATGCTTCTTTGTAATCTTCAAAGATTATTTTCAGCAGCATTTGCACGATTCGGCGTTCTGTTGGGGTAAATTCACGTCCTTCAATTTTGGCATGATAACGGCCATCGCCACCAAAGAAGTTGTCTACCAGTATAAATACTAAGCGTGCTTCCATGGTAATAAGGCCGGTGCCTTTTAGTGGGCGAAAACGCACCATATTCAAACTCGTTGGTACAAACAAGGTATGTATGTACTCACCAAACTTGATCATTTGCACGCCGTTAATTGACACCTCAGCGGTGCGGCGCATCATGTTAAATAAGCTAATTCGCATGTGACGGGCAAATCGCTCGTTAACAATTTCAAGTGTCGGCATGCGACCACGCACGATGCGATCTTGCGAAGAAAAGTCGTACTGTAGTGTACTTCCCTCACCATCTTCACCGTCGTGTATATCTTCCTCTTCGACTTCATCGACACCATGTAATAGCGCATCAATTTCGTCTTGGGATAATAAATCGCTCACACTGGCCCCTTATTGCATCACAAAGCCGGTAAATAGTACCCGCTCAATTACTTTACTTCCTTCCACATCCATCATAGCTGCTTGCACTTTATCAAGCGCAGTAAAGCGCAGTGTTTCCTTACCAACGCTGCTACTTAACTCATCAGCTGTGGTCATAGAAAATACATTTAACAACGTACCTTCTATAAGAGGAATATGCTTTTTAGCTATTTCTTCATTGCCATCCCCGCGCACCAGTAATTGCACTTTAATTTGCACAATTCTATCGCGACTAGCCCCTGGCACATTAAATACAAAAGGTCTTGGCATTGAAATATATAAGGCTGTGCCTATTGTTGCTGAAGAGCTTGATGATGCAGCAGCTAATTCACCACTGGCACTATCATCTGTTAGAGTTTCTAAGGCCTCATCATCCCCCGATAGTAAAAAGTAACCAGCTACACCGCCAACAATTACCAATACAGCAGCTATAATTATAATGAGCTTGCTTTTATTTTTACTGACTTCTTCTATTTCTAAATTAGTATCTTCAGCCATTGTATTTCCTTTATTTGCAAAGGTATTTGCTTGTTTTAACTATTATAATAGCAGGACTTAGGCATAGTAATCTATTGATGATGACGTTTGTTGTCCAGAACCCTGTATTTGCTTATCTGGTTGCTCACTATTTGTCTCATCTGTAGAGCGATTATTGGCCATTTGCCCTTGTGCATCACCTTCTTGTTGCTGTGCTTGCTCACCTGAGGAATCACCGTAAGAAATACTGCTTTCACCTAGTTCTAAACCTTGCTGCATCAGTATTTCTCTAAGCCTAGGTAACGACTGCTCCAGCGCTTCTTTGGCTTGCTGGTTTTGCACTACAAAGTTGATTTGTGCTTGCTCAGCATCACTTCTAATACGAATTTGCATGCTGCCCATTTCTGGCGGATCTAGGCGAATTTCAGCTTCTTTATTATTAATACTTAACATTGAGCTAACCCGCTCTTGTAGCATTTTTGCCGCATCACTTTTAATAATGTTTAAAGCCTGTAACGTGGCAGGATCAATGCTTACTTGTTTCGCTTGTGCTGTACTTTGTAACTGTCCTGCTTGCAAGCTTTGCGCTTCAATAATAGCTTGTTCGTACCCTAAAGTATCGTATTTAGCGAGACTATTAAGCGACTGTTTGTCAAATATATTAATGATCTGAGAGAAAATTTGTGCTGCACGCGGTGGCATTTGCTCAGCATTAGTGCCGCGCATGCTCTCTTTTTGTAATGCGTCTAACTGTTTGGCAAGCTCTTCAGGGTTATCAGCTACCGATTTTGAACTCTCTAATTTTAGCTCAGGTTTTACATTGGCTGATTCAGTACCAGCCTGTGCTTTTGGCGCTATTGCTCCCGCCAAAGCATTATTTGAAAATAGTGGCTTATCTTTGGCGCTAAACAAGCTGTCCGCGTTAATCGCGGTCTCTAAATCACTGATTACTCCTTTTAGCGAGGTAAGTTCTTTCGTTGATAAAGATTCATTTTTAACGTAACCCTGCAACTGATTGAGTAAGGCCTGTTTTTCTGAGGTAGTTAACGTACTTATTTGTGCATTAATGGTCTGCTGAGGTGTTTGCGGCTTCTCACTTTCACTCACATACTTACTGAGTAATTGCTTTAAATCCGCTAGGTTATCTTTATTAATTGGCTTGCTCATCGCATTAAGCTCAGTGGCTAATTCACCTTGCTGAGCAGGTGTTAAATTTGCCAATAATTTATCTGCTTTAATGGCATTATCATCTTTTGATAACAGCGCCAAAATTGATGAGTCTAATGATGATTTTACGGTTGTGGTATCAGTCGGCTTATCGGCCACCTTATCTGTTGCTAATTGACTTGAAACAACATCGCCTTTTTGACTCGCATTAACAGCTGCTAGCGCTTTTGTGTCAAGCAGTGTCGGCTCACCTTCGCCTTTTCCTGCTAAATTAGCACCTTGTACATTTTGTGTTTGTGGAATGATTTCATCATCCATAACGGCATCACTTGGCATAGTAATAATGGGTGCCAGCTTATCTTCAGGCTTAGCGTTTATTTTAACAGCGTCTTTGTCTATTAACTGCGCACCACCATGGGGGTTATTTTTTACTGAGGTATCGATGACTTGTGCCGCATTAATTTGCGCCAGCATATCTTCACCGCTCAAAGGCTTTTCTTCGCTACTTTGCTCTTTTAGATCGGATTGTTCATCTGCTGATTGTTGTTTTTGTGGCGCTTTAGCTTGCGTACTGTGTGTTTCAGAAGCTTGGTTAGCAAGGGCTAATTGATCAAAAAAGCCAGCATCATTACTGCTATCTAGCTTTGTTTTATCACTGTCTTTTTTAACTAAGTATGAGTCTTGCTCAGATACCGCTAACATTGAAATATCATTTATCGCCATAAATCACCTAATAAAAGCGGCAACAGCCCACCGCACAATCCTAAAAATCATTGCTCTTGTAGAATCTAAGCAATTAGCATGCCTACCTTATAGTGCTTTATGCCTTTGATAAAACTGATTAGAGGAAAATTCATCGAGCATTTTTTGCTCACTTTTAGCGGCCAACATATCCGCTTTTATCTGTTGTTTTTCAATTAACTTAGCAACCGCTTTCGCTTTTACTTGTTGCTTTAACCACAAGGTTTTACGCTGGCTAACCACCTGCTTTGCAGTGTTAACAGTGCTTGCTTGTTGACGTATCGCTTCTTCAATCTTAGCAATGAATGCATGATACTGACTAAATCCGGCACTTGATAAACCCGACTGCCCCTTAATATGAAGTTGCTGCGTGTATTCAAGTCGAAAGTCATTTAAGCCCTGCAGCTTTTGCTGATTTACTTGCAAATTTTGATTAGCTTGCAAGTAGCTCATGCGTAACGTTTCTTCTTTTTCGTTTTCAAGCCTGAGCAACAAATGCAGTTTATTTTTTGCCATTATGCTTGTCCTAATAATTGCGCGAGCCCTTGAAGGCCATCATCATAGCTAATCACATCACGCATCCCTTGTTGTAAAAATGCGTTCACTCTTGGCATCATGTTTATTGCCTGATCGAGCATTTGATCACTGCCTTTTTGATAAGCGCCCAAGGTGATCATGTCTTTGTTCTGTTGATACATTGAATACACTTGCTTAAGCACCCGAGCTTGTTGCATGTGCGATTCAGACACCACTTGAGGCATAACTCGAGAAATCGATTTTTCTATGTCAATGGCAGGATAATGGCCGCTGTCGGCTAAATCACGAGATAAAACAATATGTCCGTCAAGTATGGCACGTGCAGCATCAGCAATCGGATCTTGCATGTCATCGCCTTCACTCAGTACGGTAAAAAAGGCAGTAATAGAGCCTTGCCCTTCCCCGCCATTACCCGCTCTTTCCACCAGCGCAGGTAATTTAGCAAATACTGAAGGTGGGTAGCCTTTTGTTGCAGGGGGCTCACCGACGGCAAGGGCGATTTCACGCTGTGCCATAGCATAACGCGTCACCGAGTCGAGTAATAACAATACGTTTAAACCTTGATCTCGAAAATACTCTGCAATGGTTACCGCACTTTCGCAGCCTTTTAATCGCATTAATGGTGAGGCATCAGCGGGGGCTGCAACAACAACTGAACGTTTACGCCCTTCAACACCCAGTATTTCTTCAATAAATTCTTTTACTTCTCGACCACGCTCACCGACTAAACCCACTACAATCACATCGGCTTCACTGCCTCGGGTCATCATGCCTAATAATACTGATTTACCCACACCAGAGCCTGCAAATAAGCCCATGCGCTGGCCTTGGCCGACAGTAATCACCGAGTTAATAGCACGTACCCCCACATCCATAGGCTTACTAATGGGGCGTCTTGCAAGAGGGTTTATTGCATTTTGAGCAAATTTGAGTGTATGTTCTGCATTAATTTTACCTAAGCCATCTAAAGGTCTGCCTAAACCGTCTACCACTCGACCAAGTAAGCTCATGCCAACAGGCAAACCTGTGTCATTAACTTGGGGGATAACTCGCGCACCAGGCAGTACACCTGAAATGTGGTCGTTAGGCATTAAATACAAAGTTTGATCGTTAAATCCAACAATTTCAGCGTCAACAAAACCGTTCATTGTTTCAATTTTACATTGGCTGCCTACCGGAGCGCGCAAACCTTTGGCTTCCAGTGTTAAACCAACCACACGCGTTAAAACCCCCGCGACTGCAGGCGCTGGAATTTTAATATGCCGTTGGTATTGAGATAAGCGTTCGCTTAATGAAGTATCGCTCACAGACATGACACGCCAATAAAAAAGTTAGATACCACTGTTATGCAAAAAGCTATCCAACGTTTCTTTGACACGGGTTTTCAAGGTCATATCTAAAGATGATAACGTTGTTTTAACTTCACAACCGCCCCGCTCTAGAGTGGGCTCTGCAATTAATTGCCAATGATTAGCTTCAATAGCTTGTTCCCCATAACTGGCTTTTATCAGCGATAAGTCATCTGGATGAAGATGAATTCGAACTTTTTCTTGTTCTGCATTAAGTGCATCAATGCTTTTTTTCAAAGTATGTAAAATAATATCAGGTGATGTTTTTACTTCTTGATAAATAATCGCTTCACTGAGCATAGTGGCTAGCTGTACCAGCTGTTTTTCTGCTTGTTCGTCCACTTTTTTAAGCGGGTCGCTTAAACTATCTAGTAAGCCACGCAGGCTGGTCAACTGCTCATCAATTAATGGTTTAACGTCTTCTTGGCCTTGTGTTTTACCCAGCTCTACACCTTCTTTGTAACCCGCCTCTTTACCCTCGGTTACGCCTTTGTCAAAGCCATCTATATAGCCTTGTTCGTGCCCTTGTTTAAGGCCTTCTTCGTAGGCATCTTGGCGGATACGCTCCAGCTCTACCATAGTTAATGAAGGCAGCTCTGGTTCTTCCGGTTCTTCTACTTGTTCTTTTGCTATTTCTTTACGGTATAGCTCGGCTAAGGGTGTGCCATAAGCCGTAGAGCGATTGCGAAAGCTTCGCTCATCAGGAGCAACATCAGGAATTGGCCAATTTTTTAATAACTCATCAGCTTCATCTGCATGTAATGGGCGACCTTTAGAGTGACTCATAGGTTATAAGAACTCCTCACCACCGCCACCACCAAGCATAATTTCACCTGAATCAGAAAGGCGACGTGCTGTTGATAAAATTTCTTTTTGCGCCGCTTCTACTTCACTAATGCGCACAGGAGCCATAGCCTCTAAATCATCAGCGAGCATTTCAGCAGCACGTTTTGACATGTTACCCAAAATTTTCTCTTTAAGGGCATCGTCGGTCCCTTTAATGGCTTTCATTAATACATCTTGCGGCACTTCACGCAGGATTGCTTGAATGCCTCTGTCGTCTACATCCATTAAGTTTTCGAAGACAAACATTAAGTCTTGAATTTGTTGCGACATTTCTTCGTCATGCTCACGGATTGAATCCATTAACTGCCCTTCAACATTGGTATCGAGGTAGTTCATGATATCTGCCGCAGCTTTTAAGCCACCCATTTTCGCAGCTTGTGCACCCGCTTGACCGGCAAATTGTTTTTCCATAATTTCATTCAATTCTTGCAATGCTGCCGGTTGTACTTCTTCTAAATTAGCAATACGCATGGTTAAATCGAGGCGCACTTTTTCAGGAAATTGCGCTAAAATTTCAGCCGACTGTTCAGGCTCTAGGTAAGAGAGAACAATTGTTTGAATTTGTGGATGCTCATTACGAATAATGTTAGCCACCTGTTTAGAGTCCATCCACTTTAATGAATCAAGCCCTTTGGCGCCTGAGCCCATCACTATTTGGTCTATCAAGCTGGCGGCTTTATCTTCACCTAATGCAGCCGTAAGTGCTTTTTTGATAAAATCTTCAGACTGAAAACCTATCGTACTAAAGCTTTGAATTTGTTCGATAAACAAGTTGTGCACTGCGCTGATTTTAGCTTGCGACAAATCATCGATTGCCGCCATGGCCATACCTACCTTTTGCACTTGCTTTGGCTCTAAGTGCTTTAGGATTTGCGCTGCATCTTCTTCAGATAAACTCAGCAATAATATCGCCGCTTTATCTACACCATCAAGTTTATCAACATCAAACGCCGGTGGTAGTTGTTTTTGTTCTTGATCAGTCATCTTCTGTTAACCACGCTTTCACTACTTGTGATGATAGTTCTGGTTCATTGGCTACAAGGGCACGAACCGCTTTCAATAAGTCTTCGTCGCCATGTAGGTCTGGTAACTGTAGTGTACCATCGCTTGAGAAGCCAACTGAAGCAGAATCAAAGTCATTATTTAGCATATCTAATGTGCTGTCACCAAGATCAACACCTGAACTAAGAGAGTCTTCATCATATTCTTCAAGTGTACTATCTGGGTAAATTAACCGCTTAAGCATAGGTTTAACGACAGCTAAAATCAGTACAATAATAACCAGCGCACCTAATACTAAGCGCATCATTTTCATAAACCAGTCTTGTTCCCATAAAGGCAACTCAAAATCAAGCGCTGAGTCTTCACGAACAAATGGCACGGTCACTACTTCAAGTGCATCGCCACGTTGCATATCAAAGCCTACGCCACCTTGTAACAAGCGACGAATATTTGACAGGGCTTCAACCGAGCGTGGCGTCATAGTTGTTTCACCATTTTCACCCACCGTAGGCAGGTAATCAACCGCAACAGAGACACTTATTCTGCGGATCACTCCAGTTTGCTGACGCTTATGTGAAATAGTGGTATCGAGTTCATAGTTACGAGTGGCTTCTTTGTGAGTTCTACTCGGTGAGGTTGCAGTGCCTGCACCGCCAGCCATTGCATCTTCAGGTATCGTTGAGTTAACTGGTGGCTGATTAGTAAGCGCGCCTGGAATACCAACCGCTAGGCCACCAATATTATTTTCTTCAAAGGTCGTTTCACTTCTTACCGCCGGTAAATCTGGGTTGTAACGTTTTTGTGTTTCTTCTACCGCACTAAAGTCCATACTTAAATCTACTTGTGCGGTGTAATTACCTAATCCAACCACGGGGATCAAAATACTGTCGATTTTTTCTAGGTATTCTTGCTCACGTTTACGTTCTATATCGTATTCTTTACGCGAGCGTGCAGCTAAAGAGGTTTGCGAGCCTGAATTTAATAAACGACCATTTTGATCGGTCACAGTAACGCGCGAAGGCTCAAGCCCTTGTACCGCTGAAGCTATCATATCAACAACCGAGTCAACTTCTTCGCCATCTAGAGAGCGACCGCGTTTAAGAGTAAGTACAACAGTCGCAGAGGGTTTTTTCTCTCTACGGGCAAATACATTTTCTTTGGGAATCGCTAACAATACTTTGGCGCGAGTAACATTATTTAGCTCTTCTATAGTACGGGCAAGTTGTTGCTCACGGCCATGTTTAAGGCGCTCACGTTCTAAACGTTGGCTTACCCCAAACCCCATGTCTTGCATAATAATGTCGCTACCTGATGTAGGCCCTTGATCTAAACCTTCACGGGTCATCAATAACTTGATATTTTGATATTCAGTTTCATCCACCGAGACCACATTGCCATCAAGTTGGTAGTCAATTTTTTGTGCATCTAAAAAGTCGAGTGTTTCTATTAACTCTTCAGTTTGCATTTTACCTAAAGGGCGCATATCTGGCTGACGAGCCCAAATAATAACGAAAATAGCAATGGCTAAACAAATAGCTAATGCAACAATCAGGGTAATTTGACGTAAAACATCAACACCGCCAAGGGAACTAAAATAGCCTGATTTTTGCTCTTGTTGATCTTCGTTTTCACTTTGCTCCATCATGCCATCAGCAAGTGCCAGATCTGTAGATTGATTAGATTGCGCCACAATAATTCTCCACTACCTAGTTAAACAGGCATGTTCATAATTTCTTTATAAGATTCAACAAGCTTATTACGAACCTGTACCGTAGCTTCAAATGCCACAGAAGACTTTTGCGAAGCAATCATAGCCTCAGCAAGTGATACGCTTCTGTCGCCATTCTCTACCGCTTTTACTTTTTGCCCTGCGTCTTGCTGAAGTTCATGCACTGTATTAAGGGCATTACTCAACATGTCACCAAACTGAGCTGTAGAGGTTGATTGCACTTGCGTTGGCAAGTTATTAACTTGATTACTACGTGTGGCCTCTGCAGCCATTGATTGCATTTCTTGAAATAAAGCACTGTTTTGAATTTTCATAATTGTCTCTGATAATGCAGTAAACTCTTAAAGAGAATAAAGCACAAAACATGCCAAAAATTAAAATCAATTAAAACAGCACTTTAAGTAAAATAATTAAGCAGTCAGAGTTTTGACAGCCCTAAATTCAAGTGATTGAACTTAGGGCTTATGGGGGTTATGCTGGGAGGGAAATGCCTAAATCACGCATTTGTGCTAATTTGTAACGCAAAGTACGCGGACTTATACCTAAGGTTTCGGCTACTTCTTTACGCTTTCCTTGACAGCGTGCCAAGGTTTCTAAAATTATGCGATGTTCTTTATCTTTAAGCTCATCTTTGTAACTGCCGGTATCGACGGCTAACAAATCATTTTTTTGCTCATCTACAGGCGCTGCTTTTTCATCATAATAAGCGTTACTGAGACTACTTTTTACAGGCTCAATGTCAGCTTTAGTTTCTGCTACAAAATGCGTTGGGGCTAGATTTTCGATAAAAATAGCATGTTCATCAATACTATTTCCACTGCGTAAAATTAATGCGCGTTGAATAACGTTATCTAGTTCGCGTACGTTACCGGGCCAGCTATGGCTAAGCAGTTTTTGCTCTGCACTGCTATCTAAATACGCCATTGGCTCTTTGCTTTTACTTAAGTGACGTTCAATCAAATGTTTAGCCAGCACAATAATGTCCCCTGGGCGCTCACACAGTGGTCGCCATAGCAATGGGAAAACATTGAGTCGATAGTATAAATCTTCGCGGAACTGGTTATCAGCAACCGCTTCTTTTAACTCTCGGTTACTTGTGGCAAGCACACGTACATCCAGTGCAATGGTTTTACGACCACCTAAACGCTCAACTTCACGCTCTTGCAATACCCGCAGTAATTTGGCTTGTAAGCCTAAATCCATCTCGGTAATTTCATCAAGTAAAATAGTACCGCCCTGTGCTTGTTCAAACTTACCAGGACAAGCTTGTATAGCACCGGTAAACGCGCCTTTCTCATAACCAAATAAAGTGGCTTCGAGCATATTTTCAGGAATAGCAGCACAGTTAATCGCAACAAACGGTTCATTACAGCGTTTTGATTTGTCATGAATATAACGCGCCAGTACTTCTTTACCAGAGCCACTTGGCCCAAGCACCATCACACTGGCATCTGAACGAGCAACTTTATTAGCAAGTTCGAGTAATTGAATACTACTAGGGTCGGCGACAATGGGCCCGTCTGTTTCTTTTTCTTTTTCTGGTAAGTAACGACTCACCATATTCAATAGCACTTCTGGTGCAAATGGCTTAGCCATATAATCAATCGCGCCTAAACGCATAGCCTCTACAGCATCATCAATAGTGGCATAGGCCGTCATCATTAGTACGGGTAAATCAGGGTAATTTAATTTAATACTACGTAATAAATCCAAGCCGCTCATTGCGCCCATTTGTACATCACTGACCACCAATGAAAATACTTCTTTTTTTAGTAGCACCATGGCTTGTTCGGCACTATTGGCGGCCATACAGGCTATACCTGACATTTCAAGTGTATCAATTAATGCTTCACGAAGTCCGGCGTCATCTTCTACAACTAAAATAGTGTTACTCATTATGACTCCCCTAATTTAGATGTGACACTAATAGGTAGCAACATACTAAAAATTGCTCCCCCTTGTGGGTTGTTGTCTGCTTCAACACGTCCCTGATGTGCACTGGCCACTGAACTTACAACGGCAAGTCCTAAACCAGTACCTTGGCTTTTAGTGGTATAAAAGGGTTCAAATATTTTTTCAGTTTGTGCTAAATCAAGCCCAGGGCCATTATCACTAACACTAATGCGGACATAATCAGGGTCTTGCATATCACGCAAAGCACTAAGATGTACTTGTGCACCACTGCCAATGACTTGAATACTATTATGAATTAGGTTTTGAATTGCGCTTGCCAATGCTGTTTTGTTACCCATAATTTCAATATCGGGTTCAGGTAAGCTCACATTTAATTCGCTATCATTGAGCGCTACCATAGCATCGGCACCGGCTTTAACTTCACTTAGTAGCTGTTGCATCGACACTTGCTCAACAACTTGCTGATCACCACTTTTAGCAAATAACAGCATGTCGTTTACTTGGGTTTCTAAATCTTTTAAACGTGACATTAATTTAGTATGAAAACTGCCGCGAGACGCTTCGGGTAAGCGTTTTGAGCCTAAATTTGCGGCATACAACATAGCCGCTGATAACGGTGTGCGTACTTGATGAGCCAAAGACGCAACCATTTTACCTAAGGCACTTAAACGCTGCATATGCGCGACTCGCTTTTGTAAGCGTCGGGTTTCGGTTAAATCGGTCATTAGTATAAGTTGCCCAGGCTCAGGCGCGAGTGCAGTAATATCGAGCTTTATTAAGCGTCCATCTTTTAACGACACTTCATGACCATCATCTTGATGAGGACGAAATGAGCGCTGAATAACGCTAAACCACTTCTCTCCTTCTAATGGCTCGCCGAGCATATCGATAGCTATTTGGTTTGCCTTAGCGATCATTCCTTTACCATCGAGTACAATCACGCCCGCAGGCATGGTATCAACCAGATGAGAGAGCCAACTTGCTTGTTGACGCAAATCACTCAACTCACCAACATACTCCTCTTGCAGTAAACATGGGTTATACTGATTAGCAGAAATAAACTGGGGTTTTAGCACACTTGCAAGGGCCATAATCAACTCTCTAAAATAATGTAGATACTGTAGCTGATGCACAATATGTACCAAAATTATTTACTAGCAAATTCAATAAATTAAACCAACAAAACGCGTGTCGTAAAAATGACGCGCAAAGGAACATGCATGAATAAAGAGACTCAGTGCCGCTGCCCATGGTTAGATACAACAAAACCCGACTACGTGGATTACCATGACCATGAATGGGGCGTTCCTGTGTATGACGATCAACTACTTTTTGAGTTTTTAACGTTAGAATCGGCACAAGCAGGGTTAAGTTGGTACACCATATTAAAAAAGCGCGCTAATTATAAAAACGCCTTTGCAAACTTTGACGTAAATAAAGTAGCGGCCTTTACTGAGCAGGACCTAGAAACATTAATGCAAAATGAAGGAATTGTTCGCAATCGCTTAAAAATAGCCGCAACAATTAATAATGCAAAGTGCTTCATTGCTATTCAAAAAGAGTTTGGCAGCTTTAGTGATTACCAGTGGCGGTTTGTTGGTAATAAACCTCAGGTAAACGATTTAGAGACGCTTGCGGATTACCCCGCAGTTACTGAGGCATCAACATTATTTGCAAAAGATTTAAAAAAGCGCGGTTTTAAGTTTTTAGGCCCAACCACAGTGTATGCCTACATGCAGGCGTGCGGAATGGTTAACGATCATAGTAATAACTGTTTTAGGAAGGAAGAAGTTAAAAATTTAGGGGTTAAGGGTTAAGGGTTAAGGGTTAAGGGTTAAGGGTTAAGAAAATAGCATAAATTAAGGATTTTCAGTCGTAACCCTTTAATTATTATTTTAAACAAAAACAGTAAGTTGGCACCAACACCGACGCGGGGTTAACCCGCTGACAAGTATAGCGCCGAGTTTGCATTAAACGCGGTGTTTAGTTTTTCTAACCTAATACCTAACACCTAACACCTAACACCCAACACCCAACACCCAACACCCAACACCAAAATGTAACACCTGCTCTTAACCTTAATCACGGGATAAGTTATATTTTTTCATTTTTTCGACCAGTGTGGTTCGTCTTACACCAAGTACTTCAGCAGCACGGGCGACAACGTAATCAAAGCGCTCTAATGCCTGTGTGATTAAGTTAATTTCAAGCTCAGCTAAGTACTCTTTAAGCTCAATACCTTCATCGGGCAATAAACCAGGTGCGGCCTGAGCAAAGTCATCTTCTAGATCTATTTCATCTTCGCTAAATCCGCCACTAAAAATATCATTAAAGGCATCACGCTCCATCAGCTCTTCTGGGTACTGTGGCTCATAGGCTTCAACTTCAATGTAGCGGTATTTATTGGGTAAATCAGGAACATCCACCACCTTATCTGGAAACATAATAACCATTCGTTCAACAAGGTTCGCCAGCTCACGAATATTACCCGGCCAAGCATGTTCTTTTAAACTATCAATAGCACGCTCTGTAAACTTAGCCGTAGTACCGCTTTGTTCATTTACACGGCGCATAAGCTCTTTAAGTAGTAATGGTATGTCTTCTGCGCGTTGAGCAAGAGATGGGCTCTCAATAGGAAAAACATTTAAGCGATAGTATAAATCTTCTCTAAATGAGCCTTTTTCTATCATGTTTTCAAGGTCACGGTGGGTTGCAGCAATCACACGCACATCAGCTTGGATCGCTTTGGTACCACCAACGCGCTCATAGCTACGCTCTTGGAGCACTCGCAGTAATTTAACCTGCATTTGTAATGGCATATCCCCTATTTCATCTAAAAATAGCGTGCCACCTTGCGCTAACTCAAAACGGCCTTTCCGTGCTGAAATGGCCCCTGTGAATGCGCCTTTTTCATGACCAAATAGTTCACTTTCTAGTAGCTCTGCAGGAATTGCCCCACAGTTTACTGGTACAAATGGGCCTTTGTTACGTTTAGAAAGCAAATGTACGTTACGGGCGACCACTTCTTTACCTGTGCCCGACTCACCTAAAATAAGTACGTTAGCATCGGTTTTAGCAACCTGCGTAATTAAAAAGCGTAAATCTTTTACGGCTTTGGTTTCACCAACAAGACCATCAAAGGTGCTTTTCTCTTTATTATTTTTATGTTCATGCGGCAACATGCGCTGATATTGCTGACAGTCGTGTAACAGCTGTGTGGTTATTTCATGAGTAAATGGCTCACATATCAACCCCACAACATTAGCCAAACTCAACAAAGGTTTAAGCGTTTCACCAATGAGTAAAAAAGGAAATGTTGGGTATCGTTTAATTAAACTTTCGTGATCTAAAGACTGCAAAGCACCTAACACCACAATACATTCTTTGTTTTGATAGTGGCTACATGCCTGTTCAAAGTCAGCTTCTGTTTGCAACTGTACCGCCTCACCAATAAAAGTAAGCGATGCGTATAATCCAATAGAGCGATTGTTATTATTATCTAAAATTAAGATCATCTTTAGCGAGCCATTTATTTCACTAATTTGTTTTATTAATCAAATTGTAAGCCAGTTGGATTTGGATGCAAGCACAAAGCGGCGATTTTTTGACATTCACGCCAAAAAATAGACACACCACTTAAACCCAATACTTAGGGATTAGATATTAAGTATTACAAAAGCTTGACTGTCCTTATTATCGCGCGCAATCATAAGCACATCAACTGACTATAAAAATTTAAGTAACATTAAATTTTTGCTTAAGTTGTTAGTATAAATGCCGATAACAAGTCATATATAAAATGCTTGGCATTATAATTGCTAACATTTAGTAACTTTTATATTTAACTAAATTTAGGATTAACCCATGGCTCATGCTTCGTTAAAAAAATATTCTCAAGTTCGTACCAGCAGCATCGCCGAAATGGCACCGTATGAACAAATAAATCTAATTTTTAGTAACATTATTGGTCGCTTAGCAGCCACTAAAGGCTTTATTGAACGTAAAGAAATAGCAAAAAAAGGTGAAAACATATCAGCCTGTATTTTGTTATTTGGTGCCTTGCAAGACTCTTTAAACTTAGAGGTTGAGCAAGACCCAAGTATAGCTAACAATTTATTGGCACTTTACGACTACTGCCAACGCCGCTTAGTACAAGCAAATATCAACAATGATGTTGAAGCACTTACAGAGGTTTCGGGTATTGTTAAGGAAATTAAAGAGGGTTGGGAGGGTATTCCTGCCGACCAACGCATACCTACTATTTAATAGTTATGCCAACAAAGCCAACAAAAGCCGCAGAACATGTTAAACAATTACTCTGCGAGCTTCAAACTCACGTTAATAAAAACAGTGCCGATGGTGCTGCTAATTCGCTTGAGTTATTAAATAAACACTTAGTAAATTGGTGCGAAAGTACCTCACCGCCAAGTGTTGATGAGTTAAGTGTACTGCAAACGCAAATTAATATGATTTTAGCAACCGCAGAAAACCAAAAAGCAGAGTCATTTAGTGCGCTGCTCAAACATAAAAAGTCGGATAAAGCCATTAACGCTTATAAGTCGACTTAATTATTTAAAGTAGCTGTATCAGCATCAAATGCACCAAATCCCACAGTAAAAAGGCCACTAAGTTAAATGCTTAGCGGCCTTTTTAAATTACTAATATATATTATTTAGACTGCCTTACCACACCTGGCATGTTGTCCAGCTGAGTTTGCAAATAGCTACTGGTTGAATTTAAACTAGCCACCAATGCATCCATACTGTTGTACTGTGCATACAGGCGCGACTCTAACGACTCCATTTTACGCGCAAACGATACTCTCTGGTCATCTATATCGTTTAACTGGCCCTCCTTACTGTCTATGCGGTTTTGAATTAAGCCATCTGATTTAGTATAAAAACCCATTAATGTATCAAACGACTGGGCAAAACCACCTTCATCAGTATTTTTACCTACAAAAAACTGCTGCACTAAATCAACATTGCTTTCTACTTGCTCATTTAAGCGCGCAGTGTCGAGGCTTAGCTTGCCGTAGCGGTCAGCCTCGACCCCTAACTGTGATAGTGATAAAGAGTTGCCCTCACCTAAATCGATGCTGTTGGTAATTTCTTGCCTAAGTTTAGACATCACCCCGCGCAGCAACGAGTCACCGGCCATTACGCCAGCGCCATCCTCGCCAGATTTACCTAAATTTTTACTTAGCTCCAATAACTCGTTATAACTTTTAACAAATCCATCGAGTCCAGCTTTAATATTATTATTGTTTTCTTTTACTGTTAATGTGCTTACGTCACCATCAATACCTTGGGTTTTTTTAGCCGTAATATCTACGCCATCAATAACACTTTTAAACTCGTTCGTACTACTTGAAGCAATTAAAGTACCATCAATGGTTATTTGAGCATTTTGCGCCGCATTTACCTCAGTTAAATTAGTCGTATGGTTGGCAGGGTCCGCATCAGATACGTCATAGGCTAAGCGAGAGAGCCCGCCTACATCGGTATTGTTACCATCGCTATCTTGTACGGTAATGGTAATGGCGTTTTCTTCACCGGTTTGTTTACTGGTTAAAACCAAATGTTGACCTGCATCACTGGTTACTATCGTTGCTACCACAGAGTCATTAGAGTCAGAGCCAGTGTATGGGCCGTTATTTATTTGGTCTCTTAAATCTTCCAGTGTATTAGTAGGCGACAGCACAGTCGAAAAACTGTTATCTCCAGAGCCAATAGTAATCACACCACCACCAACCGCCTCATCGGCAGCAAATGCAGGAGACGATAACTTATGGGCTTGTGCCAGTGCATCAACTTTTACATTATAACTGCCTGGCTCCGCGTCTTTGTTTGAGCTAAGAGATATAAAATCATCATTACCCGATGCTGTGCGCTTTTGGTAGTTATCGACCTTGCCAAGCGCGGTCATAGACTCTTGCACTTTTACAAGTGCCGCCTTAAGTGCCCCAGCGGCAGAAATATCTGTGGTTAAATTACCTTCTTTTTTATTTAAACGCGATTCAAAAGGAGCTTTTTCGGCATTTACCAATGCACCTACAATTTCTGATACTTGTAAGCCTGAGCCTAACCCTGTAAACGAAATAGCCATATTACCCTCTTTAATAACTATTTAAATGAAAAATTAAGCCACCATTTAGGCGCTATACAGTGTGATCTATCAATAAGCCCGCAGTTTCAGATAACTTAGACACTAAATTTAACACCTCTTCCGATGGATATTGTTTAATAATATCGCCAGTGTCTTTATCTAGCACTTTAATTACATCGCGGCCAGAGTCTTCGTCTACCTGAAACTGTAAGCTACGGTTCATTTCACCCATAAACTCCTGCAATTGCTGCGCCATTTTTTCTAGCTGTTCACGCTCTAACGGCTGAGCAGTTACTTCTTGGTTATTTTTTTCGTATTGATTTTGCTGTAATCGTTGCTGATTTTGTGTGTCAGCTTGCTTTACATCGTCAACAGCGCGTTCGGTTAGCGAACTAGCCGCTTGACCAACTACTTTATCTTCACCCGCAAGCGGAGTTGGTAATGTAACTTCTGCATTGGAATTAATGGTATTCATAACAGATTCCTATTTATTAGTTAATTAAACAATAGCTCAATTAAAACCCTTAAACCACAAAAGGAGGTAGCTAAAGCCACCTCCTTTTTTGTAAAACTAATACTGACTTTATGTACTAGCTAGCTAACCATTAAGCTATTACTTTAACTTATTAACCTAATAAGCTAAGTGCTGCTTGTGGTAACTGATTTGCTTGCGACAAGATAGACGTACCCGCTTGTTGCAAGATTTGGTTTTTCGTCATTTGTGCTGTTTCTGTGGCGTAATCGGTATCTTGAATACGGCTACGTGATGCCGATGCATTTTCTTGAATATTCGCCAAATTACTAATTGTTTGACTAAAACGATTTTGCACCGCACCGAGCTCAGCACGCTCATTACCAATTTGCTGTAGTGCTGCATCAATCACATCGATTGCCGATTGCGAGCCACCTGCTGATGAAATATCTAAATTAGCAATTGACGTAAGGCTAGTTGTCGTATCAAGCGTAGCGTTGGTTGTTGTTGCACCATTTAAAGCGCCTGTACCAGTAACGCTTAATGTAGAAAAGTCAGAATCCAATACTCCATTAGAAACATCTAAACGCCCAGTAATTGTTGCTGTTTTGTTTTCAGTTGTGTCTGCAGCAGCAGATACTGTTACACCACCAGCAATAACTGCAGTGCCATCGTAAGCAGATACCGTACCATCTAACCCATCAGTATTACCACCTTGAATTTCCATTGTTACATCAATGTTTTCACCACTAGCGTTAGTAAACACCAATAAATCATCGCCGGTAGTACCAGCATTAGTTACAACCGAGGCAGTAATACCTTTAGCAGCAAGTGCCTCTGCTGTTGCTGGGTCAATTGCGGTGTTCAATGCAGCAACTGTACCATCACCCGTTGCTGCAGCCGTTGCTGAAATTTCTACACCTGCAACATTAAGTGTAACAACATCTGTAGCAGTTGTATTTGTAGCTCCAAATCCACCCACCGCAACTTGTGTGGTTGCACCAACACCAAACACCCCTTCGGTACTATTGAATTGACCAGCTAAATCTGCCGCACTCATACCTGTGGTTAAATCAATCGTGTTAGTTTGCCCACCTGCAGTTACACTTAAAGAGTCTGTAGCCGCAAATGTTTTAGCTGTTTCACTAGCACCTGAAAATCCGGCAATTGCAGCCAAATCAAACCCTTTACCTCTTAGACCTATATCTTCAGCGGCTGCAGAATTTAAGGTTACGCCAATGGTTTGATTGCTGTCTGAACCTACTTGAAACTG
>NZ_JQFL01000071.1:0-2618 GCF_000764215.1 Pseudoalteromonas sp. ND6B | reverse complement strand
GTCGTATCAAGCGTAGCGTTGGTTGTTGTTGCACCATTTAAAGCGCCTGTACCAGTAACGCTTAATGTAGAAAAGTCAGAATCCAATACTCCATTAGAAACATCTAAACGCCCAGTAATTGTTGCTGTTTTGTTTTCAGTTGTGTCTGCAGCAGCAGATACTGTTACACCACCAGCAATAACTGCAGTGCCATCGTAAGCAGATACCGTACCATCTAACCCATCAGTATTACCACCTTGAATTTCCATTGTTACATCAATGTTTTCACCACTAGCGTTAGTAAACACCAATAAATCATCGCCGGTAGTACCAGCATTAGTTACAACCGAGGCAGTAATACCTTTAGCAGCAAGTGCCTCTGCTGTTGCTGGGTCAATTGCGGTGTTCAATGCAGCAACTGTACCATCACCCGTTGCTGCAGCCGTTGCTGAAATTTCTACACCTGCAACATTAAGTGTAACAACATCTGTAGCAGTTGTATTTGTAGCTCCAAATCCACCCACCGCAACTTGTGTGGTTGCACCAACACCAAACACCCCTTCGGTACTATTGAATTGACCAGCTAAATCTGCCGCACTCATACCTGTGGTTAAATCAATCGTGTTAGTTTGCCCACCTGCAGTTACACTTAAAGAGTCTGTAGCCGCAAATGTTTTAGCTGTTTCACTAGCACCTGAAAATCCGGCAATTGCAGCCAAATCAAACCCTTTACCTCTTAGACCTATATCTTCAGCGGCTGCAGAATTTAAGGTTACGCCAATGGTTTGATTGCTGTCTGAACCTACTTGAAACTGTTGCGTACCGTAATCACCATTTAATAATTTTTGCCCACCAAAGGTGGTCGTATCGGCTATACGGGTCAACTCAGTTTGCAAAGCGGTTACTTCTTTTTGCAGCGCTTCGCGGTCAGACGTTGAGTTAGAACCATTCGCTGACTGAAGGGCAAGCTCTCGCATACGTTGTAAAATATCGGTAGATGACTGCAATGCGCCTTCAGCGGTTTGCGCCATTGAAATACCATCATTGGCGTTGCGCTGCGCAACACCTAGCCCACTGATTTGCGAGGTTAAACGCGTGCTAATTTGCATGCCTGCCGCGTCATCTTTGGCGCCATTGATACGCATGCCTGAAGCTAAGCGCTCCATAGAGGTGGCCAAGCCTTCACCCGATTTTGCTAAGTTACGTTGGGCGTTGAGTGAAGATACATTGGTATTTACTGAAATAGCCATAATAAAACTCCTAATTACTTTCGTAATATTATTGTTTAATTTAACCAAGCGCTTTCACAATTATCTGCTCAAGCCCTGTACTAACTAATTTAACGGCAGAGATCCATTTAACTTTAGTTTTTTTTTAAAATAATTTAATAATTTCACAATCCTTTGTTTTATAATGCCTTACAACTCCTAACTTGTCGCCTCTGACTTCCAAAAAACAAAAACGCACTCTAAACTAAAGTGCGTTTATATAAACCAATATTAGCGAAGCAAAAAAAACTAACCACCTAGCAAGCTAATTGCGGCTTGTGGTATTTGGTTCGCCTGCGACAAGATAGAGGTACCCGCTTGTTGCAAGATTTGGTTCTTGGTCATTTGCGCTGTTTCTGTGGCGTAATCGGTATCCATAATACGACTACGTGATGCCGATGCATTTTCTTGAACGTTAGCTAGATTACTAATCGTTTGACTAAAACGGTTTTGGGTAGCACCTAGCTCAGCACGCTCATTACCAATTTGCTTAAGCGCAGCGTCGATTACGTCAATTGCCGACTGTGAGCCACCCGCGGTTGAAATATCAAGGGTTGCTACTGAGCTAAGGCTCGTCGTCGTATCAAGCGTAGCGTTGGTTGTTGTTGCACCATTTAAAGCGCCTGTACCAGTAACGCTTAATGTAGAAAAGTCAGAATCCAATACTCCATTAGAAACATCTAAACGCCCAGTAATTGTTGCTGTTTTGTTTTCAGTTGTGTCTGCAGCAGCAGATACTGTTACACCACCAGCAATAACTGCAGTGCCATCGTAAGCAGATACCGTACCATCTAACCCATCAGTATTACCACCTTGAATTTCCATTGTTACATCAATGTTTTCACCACTAGCGTTAGTAAACACCAATAAATCATCGCCGGTAGTACCAGCATTAGTTACAACCGAGGCAGTAATACCTTTAGCAGCAAGTGCCTCTGCTGTTGCTGGGTCAATTGCGGTGTTCAATGCAGCAACTGTACCATCACCCGTTGCTGCAGCCGTTGCTGAAATTTCTACACCTGCAACATTAAGTGTAACAACATCTGTAGCAGTTGTATTTGTAGCTCCAAATCCACCCACCGCAACTTGTGTGGTTGCACCAACACCAAACACCCCTTCGGTACTATTGAATTGACCAGCTAAATCTGCCGCACTCATACCTGTGGTTAAATCAATCGTGTTAGTTTGCCCACCTGCAGTTACACTTAAAGAGTCTGTAGCCGCAAATGTTTTAGCTGTTTCACTAGCACCTGAAAATCCGGCAATTGCAGCCAAATCAAACCCTTTACCTCTTAGACCTATATCTTCAGCGGCTGCAGAATTTAAGGTTACGCCAATGGTTTGATTGCTGTCTGAACCTACTTGAAACTG
>NZ_JQFL01000069.1:0-4154 GCF_000764215.1 Pseudoalteromonas sp. ND6B | reverse complement strand
AAAAGTCTAGTGAGAACTCATCTCGAGGCCTGCTTCGCGCTTAGATGCTTTCAGCGCTTATCAGTTCCGAACGTAGCTACCGGGCAATGCCATTGGCATGACAACCCGAACACCAGCGGTTCGTTCACTCCGGTCCTCTCGTACTAGGAGCAACCCCTCTCAATTCTCAAACGCCCACGGCAGATAGGGACCGAACTGTCTCACGACGTTCTAAACCCAGCTCGCGTACCACTTTAAATGGCGAACAGCCATACCCTTGGGACCGACTTCAGCCCCAGGATGTGATGAGCCGACATCGAGGTGCCAAACACCGCCGTCGATATGAACTCTTGGGCGGTATCAGCCTGTTATCCCCGGAGTACCTTTTATCCGTTGAGCGATGGCCCTTCCATTCAGAACCACCGGATCACTATGACCTACTTTCGTACCTGCTCGACGTGTCTGTCTCGCAGTTAAGCTGGCTTCTACCATTACACTAACCGTACGATGTCCGACCGTACTTAGCCAACCTTCGTGCTCCTCCGTTACTCTTTGGGAGGAGACCGCCCCAGTCAAACTACCCACCAGGCACTGTCCGTAACCCCGATTCAGGGGCCAACGTTAGAACATCAAAACTACAAGGGTGGTATTTCAAGGACGACTCCACAAAAACTAGCGTCTCTGCTTCTAAGTCTCCCACCTATCCTACACATGTAGGTTCAATGTTCAGTGCCAAGCTGTAGTAAAGGTTCACGGGGTCTTTCCGTCTAGCCGCGGGTACACAGCATCTTCACTGCGATTTCAATTTCACTGAGTCTCGGGTGGAGACAGCGTGGCCATGGTTACACCATTCGTGCAGGTCGGAACTTACCCGACAAGGAATTTCGCTACCTTAGGACCGTTATAGTTACGGCCGCCGTTTACCGGGGCTTCGATCAAGAGCTTCTCCGAAGATAACCCCATCAATTAACCTTCCGGCACCGGGCAGGTGTCACACCGTATACGTCATCTTGCGATTTTGCACAGTGCTGTGTTTTTAATAAACAGTCCCAGCCACCTGGTCACTGCGGCTCCAATCAGCTTAGAGAGCAAGTCTCATCACCAATCGGAGCGTACCTTCTCCCGAAGTTACGGTACGATTTTGCCTAGTTCCTTCACCCGAGTTCTCTCAAGCGCCTTAGTATTCTCTACCTGACCACCTGTGTCGGTTTGGGGTACGATTCGGTATAATCTGAAGCTTAGAGGCTTTTCCTGGAAGTATGGCATCAGCAACTTCATCACCTTGGTGACTCGTCTCGTGTCTCAGCCTAACAGCAACCCGGATTTACCTAAGTCGCTAGCCTACACACTTTCACATGGACTACCATCGCCATGCTTGCTTAGCCTGCTCCGTCCCCCCATCGCAATTATACCAAGTACGGAAATATTAATCCGTTTCCCATCGACTACGCCTTTCGGCCTCGCCTTAGGGGTCGACTTACCCTACCCTGATTAACATGGGATAGGAACCCTTGGTCTTCCGGCGTGCGGGTTTTTCACCCGCATTATCGTTACTCATGTCAGCATTCGCACTTCTGATACGTCCAGCATACCTCCCGGTACACCTTCAACCGCTTACAGAACGCTCCCCTACCACTCAAAATAAATTTTGAATCCGCAGCTTCGGTGCATAGTTTAGCCCCGTTACATCTTCCGCGCAGACCGACTCGACCAGTGAGCTATTACGCTTTCTTTAAAGGATGGCTGCTTCTAAGCCAACCTCCTGGCTGTCTGGGCCTTTCCACATCGTTTCCCACTTAACTATGACTTTGGGACCTTAGCTGGCGGTCTGGGTTGTTTCCCTCTTCACGACGGACGTTAGCACCCGCCGTGTGTCTCCCGGATATTACTTTACGGTATTCGGAGTTTGCAAAGGGTTGGTAAGTCGGGATGACCCCCTAGCCTTAACAGTGCTCTACCCCCGTAAGTATTCGTCCGAGGCTCTACCTAAATAGATTTCGGGGAGAACCAGCTATCTCCCGGTTTGATTAGCCTTTCACTCCTAACCACAGGTCATCCCCTAACTTTTCAACGTTAGTGGGTTCGGTCCTCCAGTTGATGTTACTCAACCTTCAACCTGCCCATGGCTAGATCACCGGGTTTCGGGTCTATACCTTGCAACTATTCGCCCAGTTAAGACTCGGTTTCCCTACGGCTACCCTAATCGGTTAACCTCGCTACAAAATATAAGTCGCTGACCCATTATACAAAAGGTACGCAGTCACCCAACAAGTGGGCTCCTACTGCTTGTACGTACACGGTTTCAGGTTCTATTTCACTCCCCTCACAGGGGTTCTTTTCGCCTTTCCCTCACGGTACTGGTTCACTATCGGTCAGTTGGGAGTATTTAGCCTTAGATGATGGTCCACCTATATTCAGTCAAAGTTTCACGTGCTCCGACCTACTCGATTTCACTTAAAATGCGTTTTCATGTACGGGACTATCACCCTGTATCGTGGCACTTTCCAGAGCCTTCCATTAACACATAATAAGCTTAAGGGCTGTTCCGATTTCGCTCGCCGCTACTATCGGAATCTCGGTTGATTTCTTTTCCTACGGGTACTTAGATGTTTCAGTTCTCCGCGTTCGCCTCGTTAACCTATGTATTCAGTTAACGATACCTGCAAGCAGGTGGGTTTCCCCATTCGGAAATCCTAGTCTCAAGTGCTTTTTACTAGCTTGACTAGGCTTATCGCAAGTTAATACGTCCTTCATCGCCTCCAACTGCCAAGGCATCCACCGTGTACGCTTAGTCACTTAACCATACAACCCAAACGGGTCTTTGTTGTGTGACAGTTTAACTTCGCCAGAAGTTAATATTGAATACTAAAGTAGATACCAATCAATAAACGAAACGTTTATTAAATGGCACTGAATGATACTGCTATCATTCTTTTTTACTTTTGAAAACTCTGTACAAATACAATGTATTCATACGAATTTTATTATCAGCTTTTCCAAATTTTTAAAGAGCATATTAATTAGTTAACCCAGAGGGTAAAACTAACTAACAACCATCTGTGTGGACACTACGAACAAATAAGTTCTAAATCGTATAAGGAGGTGATCCAGCCCCAGGTTCCCCTAGGGCTACCTTGTTACGACTTCACCCCAGTCATGAATCACTCCGTGGTAAACGTCCTCCCGAGGGTTAGACTATCTACTTCTGGAGCAACCCACTCCCATGGTGTGACGGGCGGTGTGTACAAGGCCCGGGAACGTATTCACCGCGTCATTCTGATACGCGATTACTAGCGATTCCGACTTCATGGAGTCGAGTTGCAGACTCCAATCCGGACTACGACGCACTTTAAGTGATTCGCTTACTCTCGCGAGTTCGCAGCACTCTGTATGCGCCATTGTAGCACGTGTGTAGCCCTACACGTAAGGGCCATGATGACTTGACGTCGTCCCCACCTTCCTCCGGTTTATCACCGGCAGTCTCCTTAGAGTTCTCAGCATTACCTGCTAGCAACTAAGGATAGGGGTTGCGCTCGTTGCGGGACTTAACCCAACATCTCACAACACGAGCTGACGACAGCCATGCAGCACCTGTATCAGAGTTCCCGAAGGCACCAAACTATCTCTAGTAAGTTCTCTGTATGTCAAGTGTAGGTAAGGTTCTTCGCGTTGCATCGAATTAAACCACATGCTCCACCGCTTGTGCGGGCCCCCGTCAATTCATTTGAGTTTTAACCTTGCGGCCGTACTCCCCAGGCGGTCTACTTAATGCGTTAGCTTTGAAAAACAGAACCGAGGTTCCGAGCTTCTAGTAGACATCGTTTACGGCGTGGACTACCAGGGTATCTAATCCTGTTTGCTCCCCACGCTTTCGTACATGAGCGTCAGTGTTGACCCAGGTGGCTGCCTTCGCCATCGGTATTCCTTCAGATCTCTACGCATTTCACCGCTACACCTGAAATTCTACCACCCTCTATCACACTCTAGTTTGCCAGTTCGAAATGCAGTTCCCAGGTTGAGCCCGGGGCTTTCACATCTCGCTTAACAAACCGCCTGCGTACGCTTTACGCCCAGTAATTCCGATTAACGCTCGCACCCTCCGTATTACCGCGGCTGCTGGCACGGAGTTAGCCGGTGCTTCTTCTGTCAGTAACGTCACAGCTAGCAGGTATTAA
>NZ_JQFL01000067.1:0-136207 GCF_000764215.1 Pseudoalteromonas sp. ND6B | reverse complement strand
TGAATCGCCCCGTGTTTGCCAGAGACTCAATAACTTGAGAAACTGGAACTATGAAAAAATCAAATCGCTATACATCAGAATTTCGTGAACGTGCAATTAGGCTTGTTACCACACAACAGCATGAATACCCTTCTCTTTGGGCTGCGCTAGTATCGATTTCAGATAAACTGGGATGTACCCCAGAAACACTTAGAGCATGGGTCAAGAAATCTCAAGCTCAACCGTCTAAACCCTCTTCTAATACGCAATCAACTGAAGAACGCCTTGCCGTCTTAGAGCGCGAGAATAAAGAGCTCAAGCGAACGAATGATATCCTGAGGCAAGCTGCCGCTTTTTTCGCCCAAGCGGAGCTCGACCGCAAACAGAAGTAATAGTGGATTTTATTGATGCTTGCAGAGAGCATTACGGTGTCGAGTCAATTTGCAAGGAATTGCCGATTGCACCATCAACGTATTATTCTCATAAACAGATACAAAGAGAGCCTGAGCGACTGTCTAACCGCAAAAAGCGTGATGCTGAGCTGATAATACTCATTCGCGAAGTGTGGGAGGATAATATGTCAGTTTATGGTGCAAGAAAAATATGGAAGCAGCTACAGCTTGACGACCATCAAGTCGCCCGCTGTACAGTCGAACGATTGATGCGAGTTATGGGAATTCAAGGTGTTCGTCGGGGTAAAGCACATAAGACAACGATACCTGACGAGCAACAAGATAAGCCACTTGATTTAGTTAATCGTCAATTTACTGCTGAGCAGCCAAATCAACTTTGGGTAGCTGACATCACCTATGTTGCCACATGGAGTGGGTTTGTTTATGTCGCTTTCGTGATAGATGTTTTTTCACGATACATTGTAGGTTGGCGTGTATCAACGACAATGCACACAGAGCTTATTCTTGATGCGTTAGAGCAAGCTATTTGGCATCGTGGCAACCCCGAAGGGTTAATTCACCACAGCGACAGAGGCAGCCAATATTTGTCTATACGATACACTGAGCGACTTGCTGAAGCTGGAATTCAAGCGTCTGTAGGCAGTGTGGGTGACTCTTATGACAATGCATTGGCTGAAACAATAAATGGATTATTTAAAACAGAGATTATTCGCAGAAATGGCCCGTGGAAGAATGTTGATGCTGTTGAATACGCAACGTTAGAGTGGGTCAATTGGTTTAATAATCAACGCTTATTATCTTCAATTGGGTATATTTCACCAGCTCAATATGAAACAGACTACTATGATAATTTAAACGAGTCAGGTAAAGTGGCCTGACTTAAACAAACTGGTCTCCGATGAACTCGGGGCGATTCATACACGGACTTTGTTGAAATAGGTATTGCACAACGTATTAAAGACCCCTTATTAACTTCACTTTCAACCTCTATAGCGCCGTTGTGCTCTTTAAGTATGTTGTAAACTATAGCCATTCCCATACCAGTGCCTTGGCCTACGGGTTTAGTAGTAAAGAAAGGATCGAATATTTGTTTTAGTGTGTCGCCATCCATCCCACAGCCGTTATCTGCCACCTCAATATAAATATTATTTTTATTAGCAAACAGCTTAATGGTGATTTTTCCCTGCTGATCGAACTGGCTATCACAGGCGTGTTTCGCATTAATTAATAAGTTTACAAACACTTGTTTCATAGATGAAATATTACACCGTGTTAGAGGTAACTTTTCAATGTGTAACTCTATAGCACACGTCCCTAGCTGGTTGTCGAGTAGTTTTAGTGTGCCATTGAGTGATTCTGTAATATCTGCCATTGCAGTTACGTTGTCTTTTAGGCTTGCAAAGTCGACAAGGTTACTAACAATATGAGCTATGCGCTCTAATCCCTCTTGGGTATCATCAACTAAGTCATCAATATCGTCCACAATAAAGCTTAAATCGTTCTCTTGATTGAGCTGAACTAAAATAGACTCTAACTGCGATACTGAAATCGATTTATCTACAAATTGTGAGCCGCCGTCATTAGCGAAACCAACACGGGCTTTATAAATTTTATACTTTCTACATTACTGGTTATGTAATCAAGCGGGTTATTTATTTCGTGGGCCATGCCAGCAGAGAGCGTCCCTAGCGTGGCCATTTTTTCGCTTTGCATTAAGGTTATTTGTTGGTTTTTAACCGTTTCGAGCTTTTCTTCCAGCTCTTGATTAACAATAAACAATGCCCGTGTTTTGTCTTCTAGTAGGGTTTCTAATTGATCTCTGGCTGATTTTTCGCGCAAATACGCTTTTTTATAATTGTAGTCGTCTTCAGCCATGGGGAGTCTCATATTTTATTTCAATTAAACACGAATCAAACCCATCATGCATACACTGGGCATGATTAAGTTTAGCATCAACCCCATAATGAGCCGCTGCACCAAAAATAAGCCCTTCGGCGCACATACAAAGCTGTCGCTTAGAGTTGTAACGCATTAAAATAAACCCGTCTTCAATAATTTTGGCGTCAATTTCAGGTAAATTAGGCTCATGATAAAGCTTAGCTACTTCAACATGAATTACTTTATCAATACTAATAATGAGATCAGCAAAACTATTAAAGCTGTCTACTATAGCTGGGTGACGTGCCTTTAAGTGAGAAAATAAATACTCTCCAAAGGCCTTTAATACCTCTGGCATAGACATAGAAAGTGCAGTTGCTACATCTTGTGCCAAACCAACTATTTCTTCATCCGGGTAACTTTCTGCAGAAATATAAACACGACCTTCAGGTGCATTTATTCAAGTAAGTCGTCCCATGCAGCCATGCCACATTTTTCAATAACCAGTGCCTCAAGCCCTCTAAAGATAACGTCTTTCATGCATCTTCCCTCTATTATCACTTTTAGATTGTTAGCTGCATCTTCAATTAGTTACAAACGCTCGCTACCTTACGACTCATATGTACACTAGCGTAGTAAGTCTTACTCTGTAAAATATCAGCATTAAAGTAATAATAGTTTAGTGCTTGTAAAACGCCCAAAAATGTTCGTTATTTGTATGGTCAACGTTTAACATTAAGTGACATTAAGGAAGCGTGATCACATTCTGCTTTTTACTCTATTAGTGGCAACGCTATTGGCAGGATCGTCTGGCCAAAAATGTTTGGGGTAGCGCCCTTTCATCTCTTTTTGTACCTCGCGGTAACTACTATTCCAAAAATGTGCTAAGTCTTGGGTTAACTGTAATGAACGCTTGCCTGGCGATAACAACTCCATTAGCAATGCTAATTTACCGTTAGCTAGCATAGGTGTACTGGTTAAACCATATACCTCTTGCATGCGCACACTAAGCTTGGCAGGTCCATCAAGTTGGTATTCAATTTTTATGTTAGAGCCACTTGGTACTGTTAGTCGCAGTGGGAGTAAAGATTTTAGCTCGCTTTGCTGTTGCCAATTAAAACAGTTTTGTAGTGCCTCAAAATAATTAAATTTTTTAAGTTGCTCAAGGGTTTTAATATCTTCAAGGTATACTCCTAACCAATCACCTGCTGTTTCAATGAGCTGCTGCTGATTAATAACAGGAAACTGTTCTGGCATCAATTTGCTGGCTAGGCACATTCTAATAAGTAACTGCTCACTTTCTTTTTGCTCGTTAAACAGTGAAAAGCCCTGTTTGGCAAACACACTAAGCCATGCCTTGGCACGCTCTGTTTTATCAAGCTTATGTTTACTTGGTTGGCTACTAAGGGTAATTTCCCCAAGTTTTACTTCATCTTGATGAATAAACCGAGCGGCTTTTTCATCAAACTCGCAGCGGGTCAACTCAGTGAATAAATGCGGTAAATACTCTTTAAGCGCTAATGGATTTAGCGCCGTGGCTGCAAAAACTCGCCCGCCTTTATGCCCGCCCATACTGGCAATAGCTATATATTCGTCATTATGCCAGTAGTCAGGGTTTAGCTCAGCCCCTGCCCCATTTGCTAATAAGTAGCCATTGCCACGTTTTTTAGCAATCCGATCTGGATAGCCAAGCGATACTAATAAGCTTAAATGTTCAGTGTTTAAATCTGTGCGGCTATCGGTAAATTTTAAGCGTTTTAACCAATAATTTAATTGTTGCTTAAACACAGGATGCGGACGCTGCTGTTGACTATGCAGTGCTAGGTTGAGCTCATTGGCAGTGCTAACTCGGCTTTCTAGTAAGGCCACCAAATAAATAGCTAAGCGATAAATCCCATTTAATCGTGGCTCTAACATTTGCGCTTTTAATAACATATGCGCTAAGCGAATATCGGCACCAAAGCCCAACATTTTACTACCCAGCGTGGTGAGCTTACCGTTACTATCTATGGCTTCAAGCATAGATAATAAATTGGTAGCTTGGCTGCATTGTTGCTCACTTGGCGGGTCAAGTAAGGTGAGTTCACTAATGCTTGCGCCCCATTGCTTCGCCTCAAGCATCAGTTGGCTAATATCTGAGGTAAGAATATCAGGGTTATCGTGGCTGTTTCGTCTCTCAAAAGTTTGTTTTGAACCTAACCGATACACAACCCCTGGTTCTATTCGTCCTGCACGCCCTGCGCGCTGTACTGCCGATGAACGCGATATACTTTGCGTGGTAAGCTCAGTTACACCGGTTTTTAAATTAAAGCTGGCTGCACGGCGCTTGCCGCTATCAACAACAATTCTAATACCTTCAATGGTTAAGCTGGTTTCGGCAACATTGGTCGTTAATACTACTTTTCTCATCCCTTGAGGCGCTGGTGCAATTGCTGCTTGTTGATTGGCTTTATCTTGTTCGCCAAATAATGTGGCAACAATACAATCACTGGGCAAGTCGCTCAGCGCTTGCTGCACGCGCAGTATTTCAAGCTGGCCGGGTAAAAATACCAGCGCACTGCCTGTTTGCTCATTGAGTGCTTGTTTTATTATTGGTGGAATAGCATCAAGCCAGCGGCTTTCATCTTTTATTGGGCAATATACTTCGTCAATAGGGTAACTTCGCCCGTTTGACTGGATCACTGGGCAATTAAAAAACTCAGTGTAGCGATCGCTATCAAGGGTGGCCGACATCAGCATAATAGTTAAATCTTCACGCAATGCTGCTTGCGACTCTAAAGCAAAAGCCAGTGCGGTATCGGCGGCAATAGAGCGCTCATGAAACTCATCAAAAATAAGTAAATCAACATCACTAAGATCAGGGTCGTTTTGTAACATGCGCGTAAGCATGCCTTCGGTAACTATTTCAAGGCGAGTGTGTGTGCTGACTTTGCTTTCACCTCGCACCCGTAAACCGACACTTTGCCCCAGCGTTTCGTTTTGGCAGTGCGCTAAATAATTGGCAATATTTCTCGCCGCCAAGCGCCGCGGCTCTAACATGACGATGCGCTTATAATGTCCATCGCGCATAAGCTGTAATGGCAACCATGTTGATTTACCAGCACCAGGCGGCGCTTGCAGTAAGGTGATTGGGTTGGCTTTTAAAGCATCAATGAGTGAAGTATATATTTCTTGAACCGGCAGCACGCTATTTACCCTAAATTACTTTGCCGCCATTGTAGCAAAAAATATCGTTTTATTATTAAAAAGCAAGTGGCGTTTTAAGTGATTTAAATGCCCTTAAATTAGCTCACGATTGCATTTCGTTTCAAATACCTAGTAGGTATAAAGCTGTAAACCGAAGCTAAAGCTAAGTAAAAACTCTTTTTAATTGTTACGTTTTGTGCAACTTTGCGGCTAATTGTATTTATAATAAGCAAATAGCGGCTAACGTCACCTTTATTAGACTAAAGAATGATTGCTGCTGAATCTGCTGATTTTATGACCTTTCTGCTATTTTACATGGCAAGATCACACTGTAAAAACAAAAACATAAACCACTGAATTTAAAGATCTTTTAAATTTAACAAGCCAGTTACAACACATCCCTTTGCTATTTTTGTTAACACTTACAAAGCGTTAAACTGGGCTATGCACGACCTTTTGCCTAATTACAATCTGTAGCAAGCTGTTTTACCCTGCGCACTCAACGTTCATTTGCTTTGTAAAAGCTGTATTTTTATTTTGAGTTAGCAACTAAGTTGCAGGAGAAGTCATGACCACCAAGCCGCTAGATGATAATTCATCTGATGCTATACCAGGAGCGGATACTCAAACCGTGTCCGATAGCTATGAAAATCTTCATAAACCCAGCTCTGAGTTTGAAAGCCGCGACGCTTATCTAGAGCACGAACTGCAAATTATGCAGCCAAAACGCTGGCGTCCAAATTTACCGTTTAGAGATTATCGCTTTGAATTTGAAGACACCATTCCAGCGATGGCCGCAACTATAGGTAAAGTTGTGATGGTTGCAGCCATTGCTGCCACTTTTGCAGGCCCTTTGGGGTTGAGTGATGGCTTTGTACTTGAAAACGTACGCTACGAACTTTTAATTGTTTCGTTATTTATTTTACTATTTTCTGGCTTTATTTTACCGACCGCTAACTTAGCGGGTACTCATGGCCCACTCATTCCATTAATTCCTATTGTGGTTGCCGCAGGCGGACACCCTATGGCCTTTGGCTTGCTCATAGGTGCCTTTGGATTGATATTAGCATTCAGTAAAGGCGGCAGTCTCATGGCCAAGCTCACCAGTAAAGGGGTATGTGGTGGCTTGCTTCTCTATTTAGGCTTTGTGGGTACCATTTCTCAGGTTAAAAAACTATTTGCATGGGCTGAAGAAATTCAAATGACCCATATTGCCTTTATCGTAATCTTAGCCACAATTTTACTTTATGCTTTATTGGAGCATTACAAAAAACGCTGGTTAGCCGTGCCACTGAGCTGTTTAATTGGTGGTTTTACTGCTTTTGCATTGGGCGCACCGTTTGAGTTTCATACTGCACCGGGCTTACCAAACATGAACCCTATGTACTGGTGGGGCGAAAACACCGGCTGGATGCTTGGCTTACCCACAGCAGAAAGCTTTGTGGTTGTACTTCCTTTTGCAGTTTTAGCGGTTGCTATGTGGTCGCCTGACTTTTTAGGCCATCAAGTATTTCAAAAAATTAGTTACCCAGAGCGTACTGAAAAAGTACAAATGAATATCGACGATACCATGCTTAGCGCATCAACAAGACAAACCTTTGGCTCGCTATTAGGCGGTGCTAACTTTGCGTCATCTTGGGGCACTTACATTGTTCCTGCTGCTATTGCAAAACGCCCTATTCCTGCAGGCGCAATTTTAACTGCGTTATTTTGTATTATCGCGGGTGTTTGGGGTTACCCAATGGACTTAGCTATTTGGCAGCCAGTATTATGTGTTGCCTTAATTGTAGGGGTGTTTATTCCACTACTTGAAGCGGGTATGGAAATGACCCGTGAAGGTAAAACCACCCAATCAGCCGCCATTGTGGTGTTTGCATCAAGCCTAGTAAACCCTGCATTTGGTTGGTCACTAACTATGCTACTTGATAACTTGGGCCTTATTGGCTGTAAAGAAAGAAGTGCTGATTTATCGCGAATGAGTCGCTGGGTCATCCCACTTATAATGTTTGTATTATTAACCGGTGTAATGGCACTGGTAGGCATGCTGCCAGGCATTCCTGCGCTAATGCCTAGCTTTAGACATTAATTCCTTTATTAAACAGCAAAGCGAGCTTTAATAGCTCGCTTTTTTTATACTTATAAAAAACCAGCACAGTGTTCCTGTAATAATCCCCCCTGAAGTGACAGTCCCTGAAATAATTACAAGCCACCCTACAGAATTTTTATAAAGCTCGCCACCAGCTAAAAACCTTTACGCACCAAAAAAGCATAAGCAGTTGATATATTAAGCGTTTCACTTTCTGGTATAGCCTTTGCAACTTTATAAGTGAACGTTAAAAATCATTTTATTAGTAACGCTTTTAAAATGAAAAATCATCACTCTTAATAAGGAGCTAATTATGAATAGCGATCGTATCGAA
Organism: Pseudoalteromonas sp. ND6B; assembly: GCF_000764215.1. Taxonomy (NCBI): domain Bacteria; kingdom Pseudomonadati; phylum Pseudomonadota; class Gammaproteobacteria; order Alteromonadales; family Pseudoalteromonadaceae; genus Pseudoalteromonas; species Pseudoalteromonas sp. ND6B. The sequence continues at coordinate 128,331 of NZ_JQFL01000067.1, read as the reverse complement.
GGAAACTGGAAAGAACTTAAAGGTAAAGCGCAACAAAAATGGGGCGATCTTACCAACGATGATTTAGATAAAATTGAAGGTAGCCGTACCGAGCTTGTTGGTAAAATTCAGCAAAAATACGGTAAATCCAAAGATGAAGCCGAGCGCGAAGTAAATGACTTTGAGAAAGGTCATTAATATAAAGCGTGTTAACAGCTTTACTTGCTAATAAAAAACCGCCAATTGGCGGTTTTTTTGTTGGTAAATAATAAAATCACTAGATTTAACATATTCGGTAATTCTTTGAATTAACCTGCCTGTTTATTATTTGAAATCGACGCCAAAAGTTCAGATATCAGCTGCCTATCTATCTGAGCATTTTTTTCACTCAGTTTATGAATAAACTCTAAAGGTGTAAGCCCATGTGATTTTTCTTTAATGGTAATACTCGCGCCTTTATCCATTAAAAGTTGCACTAAACCAAAGTCATTAAGCAAAATAGCCGAGTGTAGAGGTGATAAACCATCTATGTGACTTAACGTATTTACTTTGATTCCTTTAGAAATAAAGTATTCGATATAAGCATCGCGCTTATCTATATCTTTAATTTCAAATAAAAATGCTAGACCAGCGCCTGATTCAAGTGATTCGATATCACCCTTATCTGCTCTATAATTAAGTAAATAATATTCACAAACGTCACTTGGTATATAGCGAGTATTATCATCAGTGCTGCAAATAGTAACATCTTCAATATCACTATTAATAAGCGAATACAAAGCAACTGAAGAATATCCAACAGATAACAATAGGAACAAAAAAATAGTAAGCTTTTTCATTTCTACTCCCAGATTACTTTACTATCAGCATCGCTATATATTTAAAAATTTAATACTCTCCCTATTCTCACATTAGTAAAAGGCTTGCCTTTTACCTCAGAGCACAAGTGCACTTTGTAAGCACCAATATGATTACCAAACTTTTTAAGTGTTGTTAAAAATGACATAAACAAGAAGCCTTAAAAATAGGCCGTGAACATTTTTTGGAGGGTTGCTACATGATTCCCTATCAAGCTTAAATATTCACATGCCTTTGTAAATAGGCCTCACATGATAAACAAGCCTATATAAAATACAATAATTAAAACTTTAGATGTATAGGTAAATCGAAAGAGAAGCTGAGCGCGAAGTAAATGACTTTGAGAAAGGACATTAATATAAAGCGAATTAACAGCTTTACTTGCTAATAAAAACTGCAAGCTGGCGGGTTTTTTTATGCCTTAAACTTTAATTGAGCTTTGAAGTGCTCAGTATTTTTTCATGATTGGAGCTAACTTATATTTGTATTTAATTTGATAAATCCAAACTATTTCCTAAACTCAAAATTAATCTCATACAAATAAGTTATCGTTTATTAAATTGTTTCTACAAAATTTACTAAGATAAAACCTCAAAGGTAATAAATATGAAAAGCATGAGCATCCCAGCGTTAATAATTAGCTTAATATTATCAGCTAATGTAATGGCTAAAACTGTCAGTATTCGGGCTGATAGCTGGTATCCAATGAATGGAGAACCTGACTCTGAAAAAGAAGGCTTTATGATTGATTTTGCCCGCGAGGTTTTCTCTGCTGCTGGGTATGATGTTGATTACAAAATCATGCCTTGGGAACGTGCCATTGTATCCACCCGAGAAGGTAGCTCTGATTGCGTTGTTGGTGCTTATACTGAAGATGCGCCTGACTTTAATTTCCCTGCTGAACAATGGGGAAAAGATATAACAGGTTACTTTATATTGAATTCCTCTTCATGGGTTTTCAATAACCTAGACTCTCTACTAACAGAAAAAGTTGGCGTAATTGAAGGTTATGCTTATGGCGAAGATTTAGATAAATTAATCGCATCAAGAAAGGATATTTTTAAATCAATTCCAGGGAATGACGCGCTAGAGAAAAACTTTAAAAAGTTAGCCGCAAATCGGATCGATGTCGTTATAGAATCAGTTTCCGTCGGAAAAGCTAAAATTAAGGATATGAACTTAGAAAGTAAAGTGAAGCTTGGAGGCCAAAATCCTTCCTCTGATTCAATTTACATAGCATGTTCACCGAATACCAAAGGTAAAGCGCTAACACAGATAGTAGATGAAGGCACAAAAGCAATGAGAGAATCAGGCAAGTTATCTCAAATAATGGAAAAGTATGGTTTAAGCGATTGGAAATAAAAAAGTTAAATAGGTGATTAACAATAAGCCTAGCATTGGGTAGTTGCTTTATTAATTTTTAAAATGGGTAAGGAGAGTGTTCAGAATTCTGAGCGCCCTCCCTCTGTCAAACTTAGCCCTTTTTATACCCTACAACAACATTTCAAAAAACAAGGCTGCTAGCTCATGCCTTCCTGTTACATCCGCTTTTTTATAAATAGCCGAAGATTGATTACTGATGGTTTTTTCAGATTTATCTCTAATGTTGGCAATCTCTGAAGTTGATAATCCTTTTACTAAAAATAGAGCAACTTCTTTTTCAGCTGCCGTTAGCCCCCACTTTTGAAACTGCTCTTCAATTTTACTAAAAAATGCAACTTTTGAGTCCTCTAGTTGCTGGTTAAGCAGCCTAATATTTTCTTTTGACGCTTTTAACTGCGCCAAATTGAGTTTTTCATTCGTAGTACGCTTATGGATATCAATCATTAAATAAACGAACAAAGCTAACGATACAACAATTAGCATTATTTCTTGAAAAATATGCTTAGGTTCTACATTGCTTGAAATATCGATTGATAAATCAATTAATTTAAAAATAATGATTAGAATCAATGTAAATGAAATCAACTTGTCTTTATGCATTTTCACCTAGCCATAAAAAAAGCCACAACAGCGTGGCCTTAATTATTGTTATACGTTCACTTACTTTAGTTCAGCTTCATCAGCAAGGATATATTTATTTTCAACCCATTGGCCTTCAACTTCAATTGCGGCCCCCACGGTTAAGGCACTCATAAACGTTGCTAAATTAACATCTTGGTCATTCACTTCAAGCTCTGCATTTTCAGATAATTGCACTTCATAGCCGTTTAACATAAAGCTATTTGCTGTTAAAAGTTCAGTAACCGTACCTTCTAATTCAACATAGCCAACTTTGTTATCATCACCGCCATTATCGTCATCTCCAGCGTCCCCACCGTCGTCGTCTCCATCGTCGCTTTTATTCTCAAGCTCAACTTTACCAAGCACAAATACGTTATTGATATCATATAGGCCTTCAACATCAACTCTATCGCCAACGACAAGCTGCTCTATAAACGTTGTTAGAGAAACCAATACATCATTTATGATATATTTTGCATTGGCATCTAACACAATTTCAGCTCCATTAACCGTTATTGTATTGTTTGAAATTGCAGTGATCTGCCCCTTCATTTCCCATTCTTGCTGGTATTCGTCTTGGTCTTCTTTTTCGATTTTTAACACACTTAATAACGGTGACGTTTGTAGATAAGCAATCTCAACATAATCATTAATATTTAAGGTGTCGAAACTAAAGTATTGCTCGTCGTCATCTTCAAAACGACTAAATTCGTTGAATACGTATAACACGCCATTAACGGTAATCGTTTTGTTATCACGGTCTATGCTTTCAATAACGCCTTTTACTTTGCCGTCTGATGAGTAAGATGATTGTTTTGATTCAACTTTAATGATCTGACTATTATCAATATAAAGCTCAACAAACATCCCCACCGTTAAGTTATTGAGTGCAACACCTTCAACCTCAACATTATTTGCATAGTCAAATACTTGGCCGTTAACCCCTATAGAGGTCGCACTAATTTGAGTAATTAGTCCCTCTATTTCATAGCGTAATACGCTATCGTCATCAACATCGAGCGACTCTTTAACCGTTCTCGCATCAACCTCATTGGCAACCATCACGCCATCAACTAAATTACCTTCAACTTTTACATAGCTGTTATTTGCCAATACCCCATCAATTTCAGCTAGCCGATAATCAATCACCACATCATTAATAGTAAATTGTAATGCGGTCTCATCTAAATTAGATACGATCCCAGCAGTATATTCATAATCGTCGTTGTCTGTATCGGTGTCTAATTCAATGTATGACGCTAAAAAAGTACCATCCGCTTGCGGATAGCCGCTTATTTCAACTCGCTGCCCGACACTTATTAGCGCTTCTGAGGTATCAATAAAATGCGTTAAATCGTTATAAAATATAACGGTATTCGCAATCGTTATTTGGCTATTATTTCGGTCAATACTCTGAATTACCCCCTCCACCTCAGTATCGTATTCAACGTCTTGAGCAACCCATTCACCAGAGTCATTTTCTTGCGCTGAAAAGCTAATTTTCATGCCCACACTCAGTGCGTTTAATTGAGTGTTTAGGCCATTTTTTTTAATATTGCTGGTGTCGGTATTATATTTAATGCCATCAACATAAATACTCCCAAATCCGGTGATCATACCTTGCGTTACAACAAGCTTAGGAGAAATTGAAACGGGAGGGGTTATCGGGTTAACAACAATAGAGTCTGGCTGCTCACTTTGATTAGAGCCACCGCAAGCGGTCAATATGGTCAATGCGCTTAAAGTGAATATATGTTTATTCATTTTTTTCATACTAATAATCCTAGGGGTTAAGGTTAATTGGATATACTTCAAAAGATTATTGACCTATTTATAGCGTTGGTAAATAGGTGATTTCACCTAGCTTAGTCAACTTGCTGTTTTTACTAAAATTAACAATTTATATAATTGAACTATTAATTTAAACCTTGGTGCATATCAATTTATATGCAAAACAGTGGCTGCGTTTAAAACTATTTATTAAAACGCCATACACAAAAAAACCGCCAATTGGCGGTTTTAAGTTAGGCTTAATACAATTTATTTAGCGAGAGCCAATTTCACTGCCGCCTCTGCGTGTAGTTTGGTGGTATCGTAAAGCGGAACCTGCGTATGTTGTGGCTTTACCAACAAGGCTATTTCAGTACAGCCTAAAATAACGGCCTGCGCGCCTTGTGCAAATAAGCGCTCTATAATGCGTATATAATCAGCTCGCGAATCTTCATCAATAACCCCTTGGCATAACTGCGAATAAATAACCTCGTGCACTCGCTTTCGCTCAATAGGCTCAGGTATTAATACCTCAATGTTATGCTTATCGATTAAACGCTCTTTGTAAAAGTTTTGCTCCATTGTAAATTGCGTTCCCAACAACCCTACTCGCGTAATGTTATCGTGCTTTAGTTGCTCGGCGGTGGCATCGGCAATATGCAAAATAGGAATGGTAATATTACTGGCAATCTCATCGGCCACTTTATGCATAGTGTTGGTACAAATAAGTAAAAAGTCAGCACCACCAGCCTCTACCGATTTAGCTGCCTTGGTAAGTAACTTAGCTGTTTGTTGCCAATCGCCCTGATGCTGTAGCGCTTCAATTTCCGCAAAATCGACGCTCACCATACAATTTTAGCACTATGCAGTCCACCCAACGAGTTTTTAACGCCTTCGTTTAAAGCTTTGTAATAGCTGGCTGTTGACTCCCAACTCATGCCTCCGAGCATGCCAATCGTTTTCATAAAATTGCCTTGTTTAAAAGTGGTTAAGAGCAAGCCAATTGCTACACAGCTATGCGACAAAACAATAAGCTAAAATACCTGTAAAGTCTTATATAGCGAGCCCTCTGACTCATTATGCTTAATTCTGTCTTACTGTTTTGCTAACTATCAGATGTTGACTTAACAACGAATTTTTCGAATACACAATTTAGTGGGAAATAAATTACCAAATAAATAGCTAGGAAAAGTAAAAACTCCATATAAAAAGGTAGATCTTTTAGGTTTATTATTGAATCAGTTAAATAGCGGCTAACAAACGATGTAATGAATGCAGATAAAAATATAATGACTAAGTTTGAAGTTTTTTTATTCATGTAAATCCTTTTAAAAAAGCTAATAGCTTAACATTACCCATTATCTTAGTTAGTGCCCCCTAAAACGGGAATTTATATATTGATTAATAATTCCACTAAATAAACTCTTTGTAAACAACCTAGTTCTTAAAATAAAAAACGAGCCTACCTTGGCTCGTTTTTGTTTTAACTGATAGCTGACCGCTAAAAACTGACCGCTTCGCTATTTAACCACTTCGCTTTACTCCGGCTCATACCCCAAGTTAGGCGATAACCATCTTTCGGCTTCTGCGAGCGTCATATTTGTTCGCTTAGCGTAGTCTTCAACCTGATCCTTCTGTATTGCAGCAACGGCGTAGTATTTCGCTTGTGGGTGTGAAAAGTACCAGCCCGACACCGCAGCACCTGGCCACATGGCGTATGAGCTGGTGAGCTGCATGCCAATGCGTTTTTCGGTATCGAGTAACTGCCAAATTTTCTTTTTCTCGGTGTGCTCTGGGCACGCTGGGTAACCAGGCGCTGGGCGAATACCTTGGTAGTTTTCGCGAATGAGTTCATCGTTAGGCAGGTTTTCATCCGGTGCATATCCCCAATACTCTTTACGCACTTGTTCGTGCAGGTATTCGGCAAAGGCTTCGGCGAGCCTGTCGGCAACAGCTTTTACCATTATTTTATTATAGTCATCTTGCTGTGCGTCGAACGCATTGGCTAGGTCGTCTTCTTCTAAGCCACCTGTTACCGCAAACGCACCAAAGTAATCAGGCGTGCCTTTTGGCGCAATGTAATCGGCTAAACAGTAATTAGCAAAGTCGGTTTTTTCGGTTTGCTGGCGCAAATGACATGAGGTAGTTAATAGCTCTTTGCGCGTTTCGTCGGTGTAAATTTCTATATCATCGCCCACACGGTTAGCTGGGAATAAACCAATAACACCTAATGGCTGTAAACTGCCTGACTTTTCAAGTTCATCGAGCATGTCGTTGGCGTCTTTAAACAAGCTTTGTGCTTGTTCGCCCACTACTTCGTCGGTCATTATGCGCGGATATTTACCGGCGATTGACCAGGTCATAAAGTACGGCGTCCAGTCTATGTATTTGCGTAAAGTCGCGATTGATACATTTTTAAACTCAGTCACGCCCAGCTTTTTAGGCACGGGTGGCGTGTAGTTATCCCAATCAAGCTGTGCTGCATTATCACGGGCGCGCTGTATGGTAACCGGTTTTGAGCGCGGCTTTTTGCGTGCTTGTTGTTCGCGTACTTTGTCGTATTCGGCGGTGGTTTTAGCTAAAAACTCTGCTTTATGCTCTTTTGATAATAAATTAGACACCACACCCACGGCGCGGCTGGCGTTATTTACATACACCACGCCTTTGTCGTACTGCGGCTCTATTTTAACTGCGGTATGCGCTTTTGAGGTGGTTGCCCCGCCAATCATTAGCGGCAGCTCAAAGCCACGACGCTTCATTTCTTTGGCAACATGTACCATTTCATCAAGCGATGGGGTAATTAAGCCCGAAAGGCCTATAATATCGGCTTTTTCGTCAATTGCTGTTTGCAGTATTTTTTCGGCAGGTACCATTACGCCTAAGTCGATTACTTCGTAGTTATTACATTGTAGTACTACGCCTACAATGTTTTTACCTATGTCGTGCACGTCGCCTTTTACGGTGGCCATAACAATTTTACCGTTGGTCGCGCCCTCTTCTTTTTCGGCTTCAATGAATGGGTCAAGGTAGGCGACCGCGCGTTTCATTACACGGGCCGACTTAACCACTTGGGGTAAAAACATTTTACCCGCGCCAAATAAATCCCCAACCACGTTCATGCCGTCCATGAGTGGCCCTTCAATGACGTGAATAGGTTTATCTGCGCCAGCACGGCACTCTTCTGTGTCTTCATCTATAAAAGTGGTAATGCCTTTAACTAGAGCGTGTTCTAGGCGTTTTTCAACAGGCCATGTTCGCCACTCTAAATCTTCTACGCGTTCAGCTTGTGCCATGCCCGAATATTTAGGCGCAAGCTCTACTAAACGCTCACCGGCACCTGGGTCGGTGTTAAGTATTACATCAGTAACTGCTTTACGAAGTTCCTCGGGGATGTCGTCGTAAACCGCAAGCTGCCCTGCGTTTACTATGCCCATATCCATACCCGCTTTTATCGCATGGTATAAAAATACCGAGTGAATCGCTTCACGTACTGGGTTATTACCTCTAAACGAGAACGATACGTTTGACACCCCACCCGAGACTTTACAGTGCGGTAAATTTTGCTTAATACGGCGGGTGCCTTCAATAAATTCTACGGCGTAGTTGTCGTGCTCTTCTATACCGGTGGCAACGGCAAATATGTTGGGGTCGAATATAATGTCTTCTGGCGGGAAGCCAATTTCGTCGACCAAAATACGGTAGCTGCGCTCACAAATTTCAAACTTACGATCGGCGGTATCGGCTTGACCTTCGGTATCAAACGCCATCACAACAGCGGCGGCGCCAAAGCGTTTTATAATTTTAGCTTGGCGAATAAACGGCTCTTCACCCTCTTTAAGTGAAATGGAGTTAACAATGGCCTTGCCTTGAATACACTTTAAGCCTGCTTCTATAACTTCCCACTTTGAGGAGTCGACCATTATAGGTACTTTAGAAATATCAGGCTCTGAGGCAATTAAGTTTAAAAACTTCACCATGGCCGCTTTTGAGTCCAGCATGGCTTCGTCCATGTTGATATCAATAACCTGTGCGCCATTTTCTACTTGTTCGCGGGCCACATTAAGGGCGGTCTCGTAGTCTTCTTCCATGATCAAACGTTTAAACATGGCCGAGCCAGTTACGTTAGTACGCTCGCCGACATTGGTAAATACTGCAATTTGTTGGGTCATTGGCGGCTCCTTAATTTAAGTTACAGGCTTCTAGGCCTGACAGACGCATACGCACTTCAAGCTCTGGTAATTTTCGTGGTGCTGCGCCTTCAAGCCCTTTGGCAAAGGCACGAATGTGCGCAGGCGTAGTGCCGCAGCAACCGCCAACAATATTAATAAAGCCCGATTTACCCCAATCTATGATCTCTTTTGCCATGTCGTCTGCTTCTAGGTCATATTCACCAAACTCATTGGGTAAGCCCGCATTAGGGTGAACAGAGACAAAGGTTTCGCACACGCGCGATAGCTCTTCAACGTATTGGCGCAGTAAATCTGGCCCAAGAGCGCAATTTAAGCCAATTGAAAGCGGCTTAATATGGCGAATAGAGTTATAAAATGCTTCGGTGGTTTGCCCTGAAAGCGTGCGGCCTGAGGCGTCGGTGATAGTGCCTGATATCATCACTGGTAATGTACGCCCTGCTTGTTCAAACGCCTCTTCTACTGCGAATGAGGCGGCTTTTGCATTTAGGGTGTCAAATATGGTTTCTATAAGTATTAAATCAGCGCCGCCTTCCATTAATGCAAGAGTAGACTCCACATACGCAGTCACTAACTTATCAAAGGTGATATTACGATAGCCAGGGTCGTTTACATCCGGCGATAACGAACAGGTTTTAGATGTTGGCCCTAACACACCCGCTACATAGCGCGGTTTTTCTGGGGTTTTAGCGCTAAATTCATCACATACAGCACGGGCTAACTTAGCTGACTCTAAATTAACTTCACGGCTTATACTCGCCATGTCGTAATCTTCCATCGAAATGGTGGTCGAGTTAAAGGTGTTGGTTTCGATAATATCGGCACCGGCGGCTAAAAAGCTGCGGTGTATATCAGTAATAATTTCAGGCTTGGTTAGGCTTAATAAATCGTTATTACCTTTAATGAGCACATGCCAATCTTTAAAACGTTCACCACGGTAGTCTTGCTCTTCAAGCTTATGCGCTTGGATCATGGTTCCCATTGCACCATCTAAAATTAAAATGCGCTGTTTGAGCGCAGCGCTCAGCTGTTCATGCTTATTGTTTTGAGGATTATTCGGCATAGTTGTTAGTCCTTACGTCTTGGCTAACTAAGTTAATATCATAGGGTGTGGTTTGGTAAACGTAATAATTTAACCAGTTTGAAAACAGTAAAAACGCGTGGCTTTGCCATGTTTTAGACGGTTGTTTGCTGGCATCGTCATCAGGAAAATAGTTTTCAGGCTTTGGCGCATCGGGGCTTTTTTGTAAATCGCGCTCATATTCGGCTTTTAAACTGTCGGCATCGTATTCGGGGTGGCCGGTAATAAACACTTGGCTGCCCGATTTATTTTTAAGTAAATACGCCCCTACTCGTTCAGAGCCCGCTAATACCACCAGCTCTTCACAGGCGTTTATTTTATTAATATCTATGTGGCCATAGCGTGAGTGGGGTACTAAAAAGGTATCGTCAAAGCCGCGGGTAAGTGCACCATGGGCAAAGTAGCATTGGTGGGTAAACACCCCGCAGAGTTTATTGTCTTTTAAATCGCGCTTTAAATTATAACGGTGGTATAAAGCCGCGTGGGCAGCCCAGCACGAAAACAAGGTAGAAGTTACATGTTGCTCGGCCCAATCAATAATTACTTTGAGCTCTTCCCAATACGCTACTTCTTCATACTCTAAATGCGCGAGCGGTGCACCGGTAATTAACAGTGCATCGTAGTTGTTGTTTTTTACTTCTGAGAAGTAACGATAAAAAGTATCTAAGTGTTGCTCTGAGTTGCTACTACTGCGGTGCGTATCTAGGCGCAATAGCTCAACATTTACTTGCAGCGGAGAGTTAGCCAACAAGCGAATAAACTGTACTTCGGTTTCTACTTTATTAGGCATCAGATTAAGAATAGCCAAACGCATAGGGCGTATTTCTTGGGTTTTTGCACGCGTTTTTGGCATTACAAACACGTTTTCATGACGTAAACGTGCAATAGCTGGCAATTCGTCTTCTACTGTAATTGGCATTCTTAAAGCTCCTGCTCATAAAAACCGAGAGTTAATACGCTCTCATTATGAACAGAATGCCAAAAATATCAACCTCTAGATGTATAGATGTCTAAATGAAATTTATTCACGCGGTTTGTATAAATTGAATATGTACTTTAAAACAGTGCCATTCGTTGACTGTTTCACCTGTGAGCCACTACAATACAGCATTGAAATTTTTATTATTATTTGAAGGCTCCTTCCATGGTTTTACCTGATAAGTTTATATTCTCGATGAGTCGAGTATCTAAGGTTGTGCCACCAAAACGCACTATCTTAAAAGATATTTCGTTGCATTTTTTCCCAGGCGCAAAAATTGGTGTGTTAGGTTTAAATGGTTCTGGTAAATCATCACTACTTCGCATTATGGCGGGTGTTGATGAAGAGTTTGAAGGTGAAGCTCGCCCTCAACCAGGCACTAAAATTGGTTACTTACCGCAAGAGCCTGTTTTGGACGAAAGTAAAACAGTTCGTGAAATTGTTGAAGAAGCTGTAGGTGAAGTAAAACATGCCCTTAACCGCCTTGACGAAGTGTATAACGAATACGCAATGGAAGGCGCTGACTTTGACGCACTGGCTAAAGAGCAAGGTGAATTAGAAGCGGTTATTCAAGCGCACGATGGTCATAATATCGATAACGTATTAGAGCGTGCTGCCGATGCACTTCGTTTACCTGAGTGGGATGCTAAAATTGAGCACCTATCGGGTGGTGAGCGCCGTCGTGTTGCTATTTGTCGTTTGTTACTTGAAAAGCCAGATATGCTGATTCTCGATGAACCAACTAACCACTTAGATGCTGAGTCGGTTGCCTGGCTAGAGCGCTTCTTACATGACTACGAAGGCACTGTTGTGGCAGTAACGCATGACCGTTACTTCCTTGATAATGTAGCAGGTTGGATTTTAGAGCTTGACCGTGGTGAAGGTATTCCGTGGGAAGGTAACTATTCTTCTTGGCTTGAGCAAAAAGATGCCCGCTTACAACAAGAGCAAAAATCTGAAAAAGCACGTCAAAAGTCGATTGCACAAGAACTTGAGTGGGTGCGTTCAAACCCTAAAGGTCGTCAAGCTAAGTCAAAAGCACGTATGGCGCAGTTTAGCGAGCTACAACAGTCTGATTACCAAAAACGTAACGAAACCAACGAATTGTTTATTCCACCTGGGCCACGTTTAGGTGACCAAGTATTAGAAGTAAACAACTTACGTAAAAGCTTTGGCGACCGTGTTTTAATTGATGATTTAAGCTTTAGCATGCCTAAGGGCGCTATTGTGGGTATTATTGGTGCCAATGGTGCAGGTAAATCAACGCTATTCAAAATGTTAAGCGGTGAAGAGCAGCCAGATAGCGGCAATATTAGCATTGGTGAAACAGTAGAACTGGCAACTGTTGATCAGTTCCGTGGCAACATGGACGAAAGCAAAACGGTATTCCAAGAAATCTCTGACGGCCAAGATGTACTAAAAATTGGTAACTTTGAGTTCCCAAGCCGTGCTTACGTTAGCCGTTTTAACTTTAAAGGTAACGATCAGCAAAAGTTTGTTAAAGACTTATCTGGCGGTGAGCGCAACCGCTTACACCTAGCTAAGCTGTTAAAAGCAGGCGGCAACGTGGTGCTTCTGGATGAGCCAACTAATGACTTGGACGTTGAAACATTACGTGCTCTTGAGAATGCTATTTTAGAATTCCCAGGTTGTGTAATGTGTATCTCGCATGACCGTTGGTTCCTTGACCGTATTGCTACACACATTTTAGATTACCGCGACGAAGGCCAAATTAACTTCTTTGATGGTAACTACACTGAATACGAAGAGTGGCTTAAAAAGACTCTTGGCGCAGAAGCTGCACAGCCTAAGCGCATAAAGTATAAAAAAATTGGCTAACAGCCACAGTGAATAAGTTAAAAGCCCTGCATTTAATGCGGGGCTTTTTTATGCGAGCTATTTTTATCTTTAAGCAAATTGGCGTGTTGGGCATTACCAGCTATGCTTATTATAAATAACAGCTTTATAAGATTATTATGCAAAACCGTCGGCAATTTTCTCGTATTATGTTCTCTACTGCAGCGCAATTAGTTATGGCTAGCAGCCAGTATGAATGCACTCTATTAGATATCTCTTTACATGGTGCGCTTATTACTAAAAGCGATGCATTTACTGGGAACAAAAATGACGAAGCAGTACTACGTTTTACTTTGCCACAAAGCGATATTGAAATAAAAATGCCGGTGGTTATTCGTCACATAGAAGAAAACCATATTGGTCTTAAATGCCATAGTATTGATATAGACAGTATCACGCATTTAAAGCGTTTAGTTGAGCTAAACCTTGCTGATGAAACATTATTACACCGCGAGCTTGAAACGCTTATTCACCAAACATAAATAGACGCACTGCGTGAAGTTTATTACCATAATCAAAAATAATTAAACGACGCAGATATGAGTTTAAACCCCAATCTACCTTTAGTTTATCATCCTAACTACTCGTTTAGTTTTGATCCCAAGCATCGCTTTGTAATGAGTAAGTTTGCTCAGCTACACCAGCATGTTAAAACCCTTGGACTTGCTGGCAGTAATATCACAGAACCACCACATGGTAGTGTAGAAGAGCTAGAAATAGTACATTGTGAAAACTACATTCACGATTTATGGCATAACCGCCTAGATGAAAAAGCCATGCGCCGTATTGGCTTGCCTTGGTCACAAGCACTAATGAACCGCACATTTACCGCTCCGTTGGGAACACTGCAAACCGCGCGTTTAGCACTTGAAAATGGACTTGCGTGCCACTTAGCAGGCGGCACTCATCATGCCCACAGTGATTTTGGATCGGGTTTTTGTATGGTTAACGATTTAGCTTTTACCGCACAAACGTTAATTCAAAACCGGGAAGTTACCAACGTACTGATTTTTGATTTAGATGTTCACCAAGGCGATGGCACCGCAGCTATGCTGGCTCATCAACCATATGCGTTTACCTGTTCAATACACTGTGAAAAAAACTTCCCATTTAGAAAGTCCCCTAGCGATTTAGATATTGGTTTAGCTAATAATATGCAAGACGCTGAATATTTAGGTATTGTTGACGATACGCTGCAATTTTTATTAAACGAGCTTAACCCGGATCTTGTTTTATACGATGCTGGCGTTGATATTTGGCAAGAGGATGGCTTAGGCAAACTGGATATTAGTTGGCAAGGGATAGAAAAGCGCGATCACTTAGTGCTTAAACGCTGCCTTGCAAATAATACTCCTGTTGCCACTGTGATTGGTGGAGGCTATGACAGAGATCATCAGCGCCTAGCAAAGCGCCATGGCATTGTTATAGAACAAGCGGCCAGTTTTTAAATAAAAAATACATAAACTAAGCTACACTTTAAGCTTATAAATTAATTGAGGTTATTATGCGGTTATTCACTTTTATATTATTGTTTATCTGTTTAGTTTTACCGATAAGCGCTCTGGCTGAAGACCCACCTGAGCTTCCGCCATTAGATCCCAAATATGAAGCAGAGCATGCCATGGTACTGGTTAACCATGGTTCAAGTGTGTACGCCATTAATATTCCAAGCTATGAGCTTCCTTATAATATGCACGTTATGTACAAAGTGGATGTATCGGATATTCCGTTTTTAGATCTAGTACGTGATGCTGAGTTAATCACAGTAAAACCAAAGCCATTTAATATTCAACGCTTAATGCGAGGCGAAGAAGTCGCGATTACCGGCGATGTATACCTTGGTGATTACAAGCAAGGGGGTAGCTTAGTTTACAGTGATAAACTGATAGAGCTCAGCGAGCAAATGTTTACGCGTGAGCTAACCGATTTAAATCCAACCTCAAAATGGCAGCAGTACGATATGGTTACGCTAAAAAACAATAACCGTATTTATATTCATCAAATAACCCAACCGCCCAGCTTTCATCATATTATGTTTGTTGATTTAAATGGCGCCTGTTTACAAAAGTTTCGTACCTCAACCGAAGTGCCTTCTGCTGGTGAGCTCAATTATAAATTTATAAATTGTGGCACATTGAAACCGATGTTTTATGATGCGGAGAGCTTAAGTAAATAGCTAAGCTTTGTTTTAGGAATGAAAAAAGGCTCCTCGCAATGCTCAGAGCCTTTGGTTAACTTTGGGAATTAACTCGGTTCATTGATCGTTTAAGATCAGTTTAGCGCCACTAACTGTGGCGCAATTGTTTGATAATCTACAGCCATGGCAATACTCAAAGCGGTAATATTAATAATAGAAAACGCAAACACTTGGCGTGCCCAACGGGTGGTGTCTATGTTGTAGCGATACCCTCTAAGTGCCATGAGTAACCACCAAAAACTGGTAATACAGGCAACGGCCATAAAGGCAGCACCGGTATAACCACTAATTGGCAATAGCATCACCACTAAAGCATATACCGCAATATAAAGCACAATATGGCGCTTAGCTTTGTTAACACCTTGCGCCACGGGCAATACTGGAATATTAGCGGCTTGGTAATCTTTAAAGCGAAAAATAGCAATCGCATATGAGTGCGGCATTTGCCACAAACTAAACATCACCAACAGTATTAATGCACCCATATCGAACACACCCGTAACGGCGCAATAGCCAACAACAGGTGGAACTGCGCCCGACAGACTACCAATAAAGGTGCCGTAAACAGAGTTGCGTTTCATGTAGAGGCTGTACACCCCTACATAAATGACATAGCCAAAGGCGGCAAAAAATACCGCCGCTTGAGTGGTAAAGGCGATTAATAAGCCAAAGCCAATTAGCCCTAATAACACGCCATGGCTTAAAGCGGCTTTTGCAGACATTTCGCCCGTTACAGTTACACGTGAGCGAGTACGTGCCATAGCAACATCAATGTCTCTATCAATAACATTGTTTATGGCACATCCCGATGCAACAACAAGCGATAAACCAACCAAGGTAACCAACATTAACCATGGGTCTATATCACCGCGGGCGGCAAGTAAAAAACCACCGGCAACGCTGATCAAATTCCCCATAATAATACCTGGCTTAGTAACAGCTAAATAACGACGAAACATCTGAAACCTCTAATACATCATCATTGCGTTTGATTCATAAATGATCCAAACAGACAGTCCAACCACCATGACGATGATCAACGCGCTAAACAAGAAGGTAAAGGTATTCGCTTTGCCTTCATCGGTGGTGAAATTAAGGTGTAAAAAGTATTTTAAGTGCACCCAAATTTGCACGATTGCAAAAGTAACGATACTCCAAAGCGTGGTGACTTTTGAAAAATCGCCCTCCATCACCATCCAAAATGGAATGGCCGTTAAAATCACTGACAAAACAAAACCAATAAGATAGGTTTTAACACTGCCGTGTGACTGATCATGATGTTGGCTTTGCATTTGCACTAAAGCATGCGTTTCGCTATGGCTCATTACATTGCTCCCATTAAATAAACAACAGTAAATACACAAATCCACACAATATCTAAAAAGTGCCAAAATAAGCTTAAGCAACTTAGGCGCGTGACGGTTTGTTTACCTAAACCGCGCTTGATCACTTCTATCATCATTATGCTCATCCAAATAAGGCCTGCAGTTACATGTAAACCATGCAAACCTACTAATGAGAAAAACGATGTTAAAAAAGCACTTTGCTGTGGGCCATTGCCATGAACAATTAAATGATGAAATTCATAAATTTCCATGCCAATAAACACCGCGCCTAAACAAAAAGTAACCGCGAGCCAACCAAGCGTCAGCGCCTTTTTTTGCCCTTGAGCGGCAATCATGGCAAAACCAAAAGTGATACTACTAATAAGTAGCGCCGCAGTTTCTACAGCAACAAAATCAAGCTCAAAAATATCTTTGCCCGATACACCACCTGCGGTGTTCATATAAAGCACTGCGTAGGTTGCAAAAAACGAGGCAAATAAAAGGCAATCGGTCATTAAATAAAGCCAAAAGCCAAAGATTGTATCGCCAGAGGTATCGTGATGTTCATGCGTATGACTTACGCTATGAGGCTCTAAATTTACATGGCCTTGAGTTGCAGATAACGTACTCATGCGCTTACCTCCTTAGTATTACTGGCAATATGCGCGCCTTCAATTTGTAATATTTCGTCGTTTTGCACGTAGTAATCAACATCGCTGGTGTAAGCGCGGTTAATAAATAGCGCAATTGCACCAATAAAACCAAGCCCTGCTAACCACCAAATATGCCAGATCATGGCAAAACAAAACGCCGTTAAACTCGCAGCAATAAGCACACCCGATGCGGTATTTTTTGGCATATGAATTGGGCTATAGCTAGATTTACCTTGATAAGCTAGGCCTTTTTCTTTCATGTCAGTCCATGTATCAATATCATCAACATGCGGGATTTCAGCAAAGTTATAATATTGTGGTGGTGATGACGTTGACCATTCAAGGGTATGACCGTTCCAAGGATCGCCGGTGGTATCATCAAGCGCTTCGCGGTTTTTAAAGCTCACATAAAGCTGAATAACTTGGCAAATAATACCGAACATAATAATCACGGCGCCCACTGCAGCAATGTAAAGCCAGATATTCCAATCAGGATTATTAGAGTGATTTAAGCGACGAGTCATGCCTAAAAAGCCGAGTACGTACAATGGCATAAAGGCTACAAAGAAACCGATTAACCAACACCAAAATGATGCTTTACCCCAACGTTCATCAAGCTTAAAGCCCATTGCTTTGGGGAACCAAAAAACAAAACCAGCTAAGTAGCCAAATACTGCGCCACCAATAATGGTGTTATGAAAATGAGCGATTAAGAATAAGCTGTTATGCAATACATAATCGGCACCAGGGATTGCTAGTAATACCCCCGTCATACCACCAATACTGAAGGTAACCATAAAACCAAGCGTCCACAGTACGGGCACAGTAATGCGCAAGCGACCACGGTAAATAGTAAACAACCAACTAAATAACTTAACCCCAGTAGGGACAGCAATGACCATGGTCATTACCCCAAAGAAGGCATTTACATTGGCACTTGAACCCATAGTAAAGAAGTGGTGTAACCATACAATAAAGCCAAGAATAGAAATGGCACCGCTGGCATATACCATCGATTTATAACCAAATAAACGTTTACCAGTGAAAGTCGACACTATTTCAGAGAAGATACCAAAAGCTGGTAATACTAAAATGTATACCTCTGGGTGACCCCATGCCCAAAACAGGTTGATATACATCATGGCGTTTCCGCCGGCTTCATTAGTGAAGAAGTGGAAATCTAAATAACGGTCTAGCGTTAGCATGGCGAGCACTGCGGTTAAAATTGGAAATGATGCCGCAATTAAGATATTTGCCCACGTACATGCCCATGTGAAAATTGGCATTTTCATCAGAGTCATACCAGGGGCACGCATTTTAAATACAGTCACTAGAAAGTTAACAGCGGTTAATAGCGTACCGAGCCCCGATATTTGCAAGGCCCAAATATAATAATCGACCCCCACCCCAGGGCTAAAGGTCAACTCCGACAACGGTGGGTAAGCAACCCAGCCTGTTTTAGCAAATTCACCAAATATAAGTGATAAATTTATTAAAATGGCGCCACTAGCGGTAAACCAAAAACTTAAATTATTTAAAAATGGAAAAGCCACATCACGGGCACCAATTTGCAGTGGTACAACAATATTCATTAAACCAATCATAAATGGCATCGCCATAAAGATGATCATAATAACGCCATGAGCGGTGAATATTTGGTCGTAATGCTCTGGCGGCAGATAGCCTGGCGCGCCACTGGTAGCAAGCGCTAACTGCGCACGCATCATAATGGCATCAGAAAAACCACGAAACAGCATGATTAGTGCTAATAAAATGTACATAACGCCTAAGCGTTTATGATCAACCGAGGTGATCCAGTCACGCCAAAGCACACCCCATTTTTTATATTTTGTTATTAGCCCAGCTATAATAAGCCCGACAACAGCAATCACCGCCATGGTAACCATGATAATAGGTTCATGAAACGGAATTGCATCTATAGATAATTTACCTAAAAACGACATGATTATTCCTCGCCCTGGCTGTGTGATGATGGCATTGAATGATTACCCATTGCTTGATGCTCATTACTCATCTGCTGATGTTTACCCATGACATGATGTTTTTTATTCATATCGCCATGCGCCTGCATGTATTTCATCACTATGGTATGAAATAAACCGTCATCAACCTTGCCATAGTAAGCGACTGGGTTGTTCTCACTTGCTTTTGCAAGCTCAACATAATTGGCATGAGTAAGGTTATTAGCGTTAGTTTTTACCTGTTCAACCCACTGGTTGAAGTCAGCTTTTGTTGGCGTTGCGATGGCATTAAATTTCATACCAGTAAAACCCGCACCACTGTAATTAGCCGAAAAGCCTTTAAACGTGCCTGGCTCATTAGCAATTAAATGCAGCTTAGTTTCCATGCCCGCCATTGAGTAGATTTGACTACCTAACTGAGGGATGAAAAACGAGTTCATGGTGCTTTCTGACGTGATTTTGTATTCAACCGGAACATTGGCTGGAAATACCAATTCATTCACCGTGGCAATACCTTGTTCAGGGTAAATAAATAACCATTTCCAATTAAGTGACACCACTTCAACAGTAAGATGTTCACCTTTACCTTCTATCGGTTTATAGGGGTCAAGCTCTTGAGTTGACTGCCAGGTGATCACACCTAAAATAACAACAATAACAATAGGAACCGCCCATACAACAGCCTCAATCTTATTAGAGTGAGCCCATTTTGGTGCGTAAATTTCATGGTTTTGTGTGTCTCTGTATTTCCAAGCAAAATATAAAGTCATCACAATAACGGGGATCACAACTAACAACATAAGCACAGTGGCGATGATGATCAGATTTTTCTCATCAATACCTATCTGCCCTTTTGGGTCGAGTACCCCGCCATTACAGCCTGATAAGATCAGCGCCATACTAGCTAAAGCAATATTAAAAAGGTTACGAATTAACAAGGGACTATCCTAAAACCTAAAGAGTTTTTATTAGCTGCCAAAAATATTTAGCAACGATATTTGATAAAAATCCAAGTTAATTAAGATTGAATTACAATAATGCAGAGCGAATGCAAGCATGAAGTATTGACCACTGGCTTAATAAAACCACCTAGCAGAACCAACCCAGCTTTTTTAAACACATTAATATAACGCAATAAAAATTAACTTGGGTGAGGTATGGTTGGCTGAGAGTGTGTAAAAACACTAAGCTACAATGAAAGTAATCGTTATTTACAGCAAGAATAAATAATTAGATACCACAGGTGTAACCTATACCCATAAAATTAATGGGTAAACAGACAACCTGTAAAGCTAGGTGGAGCACGACAACCATGCGCAGCTTGCACTGGTTGCTGAACTTTAGCCTCGCTAAAAGCAAAGGCTGCTTTACGGAGGATTATCCCAGCACGACGCGCTGGAAACATGTGGAACAATAGCCAACAAAGGCCAATAAGTAACTGACACGATAAGATGGGATGAGCTAAAAATTCGGCAATTGTCAGTAATAATGGCTCTATAAAAAAGCCATCACTGACCAATGCTTCAAGCCTAAAGGCATCCTCAATAGCGCCACTAAGCAACATAACGACATTAAAAACTAATAATGTTACAGCCACACTCACGCCCTTTTTCGCTTTTTTAAAGCGCTCATGCAACACTGACTTACCTAAGGTAAGCAAAGCGCTGGTATGAAACAAAGAAAGTGAGTTCAAAAACATTAACCTATTAAAATGACTAATAACAAAATTCGGTGTACACCGTGGCAACAAAAAAGGTTGCAGCCGTAAAGCCTTATACAGTGACATGAAATACAGTCTCAACGCATTAGCACTATTTTGCCAAGCTAGTTTTGATCCGCATCAATAGAACTTTCAAAACTTACTGAAAGTTCGGGCATGAGTATAACAAAGAGAATTTTCTGTTCAAGATAAAAACACGATTATTTTATCGGCTGGTGATTTATTTATGCCGATATAAATAAAAAACCTCCCGTAGTGAGCTACGAGAGGTTTTTTGTTTAAACAGGGATACCCTATTTAAAGAATTTGGTTTTCTTTCCATACTTGCTCTTTGGCTAGACGCTTTTTGCGTTTATCACATGGATCATCGCAATCACATGCTTTATCAATACCTACAGAGCCTAGGCCTCCGCAGCTACTCGCCATCGATTTTCTTTGTACTATCATGCCTATCGCCATTGCAGCGACAATTAAAATAAGTAAGCCAAAGGTTAGAAAAAAAAGTGACATTGCTTAGCCCCTATTGTTCAGCAATAAAATGAGCCCAAACATCATATCTGAGCTCATTGCATTATATACCCTCATGATAAGGATATAAACCTAAAGACTATAAATAAGGCTTAAACGCAGGGCTTGAATAGGTGACTAACCCCTGTGCCGATTTCGCAATTAAATACACAGGTAAATCATGCTGCTGCGCATAACGTTGTGCCTTTTCCATGCCCATTACCGTTAAAGCAGTCGCTAAACCGTCCGCCGTCATTGCACTTGGGTGCAAAACTGTGACAGAGACTAAGTCGTGCTTAATCGGCATACCTGTCATCGGATCAATGAGATGCGTATAAGTTTCGCCATCCATAGTATAAAATATTCTATAATCGCCTGAGGTGGCAATGCCATTATTACCCGGTGTTAATACGCGGTGTACTTTGCGCTCGCCCGGATTTGCATCAGGTTGTTCGATTGCTATTCGCCATGCTTGATTGTCTGGTTTTGTACCAGCAATACGCAGTTCTCCACCAATTTCAACCATGTAATCTGTAATGCCTTTACTTTGTAATAGCTCAGCAACTTTATCAATACCATAGCCTTTTGCGGTAGCCGAAAACGACAGCTCTAAATCAGCAACTGTTTTAGCTAACCCTTGCTCATTAAGGACTAGCTTATCTATACCAATGTTACTGACCATATTTGCCAGTGCTTCATCCGTTGGGCGCTTTGTTGGTTTTTTATCAGGACCAAATCCCCATAAATCGATTAGCGGTCCCATAGTCACATCGAGTGTTTTAGTTGAATCACCAATTCGTATAGATTCTGCAATAACCGCTCTAAAATCATCACTGATTGGCATTACTTGATTAGCATCTAAACGATTAAAGGTGTTTATTTCTGACTCTTCAATATAGGTCGACATAGACTGGTTAATATCAACTAAAACCGCATCTATTTCTGCTTGAACTGCTTGAGGATCCACTTGATCAGCGTAAAACTTGATGTGGTAAGTTGTCCCCATCGTTTTACCTTCAAGGTAAGCTTCTTCGTTGTGTTGTGAATTGCCACAACCGGTAATAAGTAACGTGGATATGATTAAAAATAAGGCTGCCACGCCTTTAACTGTACTTAATCGATTCATAATAGCCTACTTATAAAGGTTAAATAGAGTATCAACTAAAATCAGCGGTAAAGCCAAACTCAATCAGTTGATATAAAAAAGCCTCATAACACTTAGTGCTATGAGGCTGGTATTTTAACTAAATTTATTTAGTTTGGGTATTAGCCACCGAAATCATCTAATAAGATGTTTTCTTCTTCTACGCCTAAATCTTTAAGCATAGAGATAACTGCCGCATTCATCATTGGAGGACCACACATGTAGAACTCACAATCTTCAGGCGCTTCGTGGTCTTTAAGATAGTTCTCAAATAACACGTTGTGGATAAAGCCAGTGTAGCCTTCCCAGTTATCTTCTGGTTGCGGATCTGAAAGCGCTGTATGCCAAACGAAGTTATCGTTTTGCTCAGCTAGGCCGTCAAAATCTTCAACATAAAACATTTCACGCTTAGAACGTGCACCATACCAGAAACTAATTTTACGCTTAGAGTTTAAACGCTTAAGTTGGTCAAAGATATGTGAACGCATTGGTGCCATACCTGCACCACCACCTACGAATACCATTTCAGCGTCTGTGTCTTTAGCGAAGAACTCACCAAATGGACCAGAAATAGTTACTTTATCACCTTCTTTCAGTGACCAAATGTACGATGACATTTTACCACATGGTAGGCTTAGGTTTCTTGGCGGCGGCGTAGCGATACGCACGTTAAGCATAATAATGCCTTCTTCTTCTGGGTAGTTAGCCATTGAGTAAGCACGAATTGTTTCTTCGTCTACTTTTGACTCCAGGTCGAAGAAACCAAAATGGTTCCAATCGCCACGATACTCTTCAGGAATATCGAAATCAGCGTATTTAACATGGTGAGCTGGCGCTTCGATTTGGATGTAACCACCCGCACGGAACGGCACTGACTCGCCATCTGGAATTTGTAGCTTAAGTTCTTTGATGAACGTTGCTTTGTTATCGTTAGAGATAACTTCACAATCCCATTTTTTAACACCGAAAATTGACTCTTCAAGTTCAATTTCCATGTCATTTTTAACATTAACCTGACACGCTAAACGACAACCTTCACGTGCTTCACCTTTAGAGATGTGGTCAAGTTCAGTTGGCAGAATATCACCGCCACCTTCTTTAATGTGAACGCGACACTGACCACAAGAGCCACCGCCACCACATGCAGAAGATACGAAAATACCTGACTCAGATAGTGCACCTAATAGCTTACTACCTGCTGATGTTTTAATGGCTTTGTCTGGATCGCCATTAATACCGATGATGATGTCACCGCTTGCAACTAGCTTAGATTTAGCACCAATGATGATTAAAACTAGTATTACAACGATAGCGATAAAAACACCAACGCCTAAGAAAATATCCATGATTGACCTCGCTATTATTACAGTGAAATACCAGAGAATGACATAAAGCCAAGACCCATCAAGCCAACAGTGATAAAGGTAATACCTAGACCACGTAAACCATCTGGTACGTCTGAATACTTCATTTTCTCACGGATACCTGCAAGTAATGTAATTGCAAGCGCCCAACCCACACCAGCGCCAATACCATAAACAACAGACTCGCCGAAGTTATAGTTACGCTCAACCATGAAGGCTACCGCACCAAAAATTGCACAGTTAACTGTGATTAGTGGTAGGAAAATACCTAATGCGTTGTACAGTGGTGGGAAGAACTTATCTAATGCCATTTCAAGAATTTGCACCAGTGCAGCAATAACACCAATGAAAGTTAAGAAACGTAAAAAGCTAAGATCCGCTTCTGGGTAACCAAGCCACTCAAGTGAACCTGGTGCTAATACCGCATGGTAAACCAAGTTATTAACCGGTACTGAAATACCTAATACAACAATAACCGCTACCCCTAGGCCAATTGATGTAGTTACTTTTTTAGACACGGCTAAGAAAGTACACATACCTAGGAAGAATGCTAACGCTAAGTTTTCAATAAAAACGGCTTTTACAAATAAACTAATATAATGTTCCACTTATCGCCCCTTACGCTTTAGCTTCTACTTGGTCTTTCTTATAAGTACGAAGTACCCAAATGAATAAACCAATAATGAAGAATGCACTCGGTGGTAAGATCAATAGACCCATAGGTTGGTACCAACCACCATTTTGTACTAATGGAATAATATCAACACCGAACAGTGAACCTTTACCGAATAACTCACGAATAAAGCCAACAGTAAGAAGCACAACAGAGTAACCTAAGCCATTACCAATACCATCAAGGAAAGACATTAATGGCGGCGACTTCATTGCATAAGCTTCAGCACGACCCATTACGATACAGTTAGTAATGATTAGACCAACGAATACTGATAACTCTTTTGCCGTAGCGTAAGAGAAAGCTTGTAGTACTTGGTCAACCACGATTACCAATGATGCAATAATCGTCATCTGTACAATGATACGTACTGATGATGGAATATGGTTACGAATAGTCGAGATAAAAAGGCTAGAGAATGCAGTTACCAAGGTCAATGCAATTGACATGATTAATGCATTTTTTAAGCTAGACGTTACCGCTAGCGCAGAACAAATACCAAGTACTTGTAATGCGATTGGGTTGTTAGCGAAAACTGGACCGAATAGGACCGCCTTCATTTCTTTAGTATCAGCCATTAGTTCAATGCTCCTTTACGTACTTTCGCAAGGAAAGGGCCAAAGCCATTTTCGCCAGTCCAAAAGTCAACTGCATGGTCAACACCATTAGACGTTAATGTAGCACCTGAAAGACCGTCGATCTTGTGCTCATCACCGGCTGCAGTCCCTTTAACGATTTGGATTGGTAACTCTTTACCTTCCCACGTTGCAGTCCACTGTGGGTTTTGAATTTCACCACCTAAACCAGGTGTTTCGTTATGTTTGTAGAAAATAATGTCTTTAATAGTTTCGCCATCGCTTTCAAGCGAGATAAAACCGTACATTAAACCCCATAAACCATAACCCTGAATAGGAAGGATGATTGCATCAGTAGAGCCATCGTCTTTTTTAGAGATGTAAACAGGCGCACGCTTGGTAATACGTTGAATACCGGCGATGTCCTTAATACCATTCTCTTTAAGAGACTTGCTTAAATCAGCATCATATTTGCTTTTTTCAAAGTCGAAATCTTCTACCGGCTCAGCAAACTCACCACTTTGCATATCAACAAAGCGGGTTTCGATTTTAGCTTCAAACGTTTCTGCAACGTTATCAACTTTGCCAATACCAGCAGCAGCTAAGATATTACTTTGAATATCTTTTGCTTTATTTGCTTTTTGCAGAGGGCGAAGTTGCACAGACGTTAGCGACACAATAACTGCACACACTAAACATAATGAGACAACAACAGCTAGCGTTTTGCCAATTGATTCGTTATTACTAGACATTACGTGCCAACCTCCGCTTGATATTAGCTTGCACTACAAAGTGATCGAATAAAGGTGCAAACAAGTTAGCAAATAAGATTGCTAGCATGATGCCCTCTGGGTATGCAGGGTTAACAACACGGATCATGATAACCATAAAGCCAATAAGCGCACCGTATGCTAATTTACCTTTATCAGTAAATGCAGCAGATACAGGGTCAGTTGCCATAAAGAACATACCGAATGCAAAACCACCTAATACCATATGCCAGTACCAAGGCATAGCAAACATAGCATTGGTTTCAGAACCAATAGTATTTAGTATTGATGAGGTTACTACCATACCTAGGAATACACCTAGCACGATACGCCAAGACGCGATGCGCACGTAAATTAGGAATAAACCACCAATAAGTACAGCTAGTGTAGACGTTTCACCCATAGAACCTTGAATGAATCCGTAAAACGCATTCCACCAAAGCTCAATATCAGTCGCGTAATTTAACGTACCAGCAAACGCTTGACCAAGCATCGTCGCGCCAGAGAATGAATCTACGGCAGTCCATACTGTGTCACCTGAAATTTGTGCAGGGTATGCGAAGAATAAAAACGCACGACCAGCAAGCGCAGGGTTTAAGAAGTTACGACCTGTACCACCAAATATTTCTTTTGCGATAACTACACCAAAAGTAATACCTAGCGCAACTTGCCATAAAGGAATCGTTGCAGGCAGGATTAATGCAAATAATACAGAGGTTACGAAGAAACCTTCATTTACTTCATGCTTACGCACAGAAGCAAACAATACTTCCCAAAAACCACCGACAATAAAGGTTGTTGCATAAATAGGTAGGAAGAAACATGCTCCGTAGAACATTTTTGCGCCCCAACCAGCATCAACGGTTAACTCACCGCCTAATAACTGGAATAAACCTACTTGCCAAATGTTAGCTAGTTCAAAACCATTACCAAGCGCGATTGCCGCTTGATGACCAATATTGAACATACCAAAGAACATGGCAGGGAACGTCGCCATCCACACTAAAATCATCATGCGTTTTAGGTCGATGTTATCACGAACGTGAGTTGAACCTTTGTTTACGTAACCTGGCGTGTAAAAAATAGTCGCAGCGGCTTCATACAGCGCGTACCATTTCTCATGCTTACCACCTGGTTCAAAATGCGGTTCGATATCTTCTAAGAAAGTTTTTAAGCCCATTTTAGCCTTCCTTCTCGATCGTAGTTAAGCAATCGCGTAGGGCTGCGCCGTACTCGTATTTGCCAGGACAAACGAAGGTGCATAACGCTAAATCTTCTTCATCTAATTCAAGCGCACCTAATGAAATTGCACTGTCTAAATCACGAGACAATAAGTCACGTAATAAAAGCGTTGGCAAAATATCAAGTGGCATAACACGCTCATAGCTTCCAAGTGGAACCATAGCACGTTTTGAACCGCCCGTAGACGTTGTCATTTTAAATAAACGACTCGGTGTAAGGTGAGACAAGAATGTACGCGTTACAGAGAATTTATCACTACCTGGTGCAATCCAGCCAAAAAATTCTTTTTCGCGACCTTCAAGTAATACAGATACTTGAACATGGTAACGACCTAAAAATGCATGAACGCCAGAAGACGTAGCACCTGCAAGTACAGAACCAGAAATAACACGGTTATCACCGTCTTCTAATTCACCTGCAACTAAGTCATCAAGTGAAGCACCTAATTGTGTTTTCACTAAACGAGGATTCTTAACACGCGGACCTGCAAGCGAAATCACACGGTCTGTGTAAATTTCACCAGTAAGGAAAAGGTGACCATACGCAATAACGTCTTGGTAACCAATGTGCCAAACTTGCTTACTAGCAGATACTGGGTCAAGGTGATGGATATGAGTGCCAACAAGGCCAGCCGGATGCACGCCACCAAACTCATGTACTTCTACTTGAGCAATAGGTGAACTAGGAACTTGACTACCTGCTTGCTTACAAACAAATACTTTGCCATCGGTTAAACGTGACACAACAGCCAAACCTGCTTCAAACGCTTTCGCATTTTCAGCAATAATTACTGCAGGATCTGCAGCAAGTGGATTGGTATCGATAGCTGTCACAAAAATAGAGCTAGGATTTGCATCCAATGCCGCTACTTTGCTAAATGGGCGGGCACGAAGTGCTGTCCATTGACCCGATTGAACTAGTACTTCTTTAGCTTTTTCACGGTCTAAGCTGTTAAGCTCAGTTTCCGAGAAAGAACCAAAGGTGATTTGCTCACTGCCGTTTACTTCAATAACAACAGATTGCAGAACACGTTTAGCACCGCGATTAATTTCTTTTACTGTACCAGAAGCTGGTGCAGTAAATAATACGCCTGGGTTCTTTTTATCTTCAAAAAGTACCTGGCCTTTTTTGACTTGGTCATCCACACGAACATGCATGGTTGGACGCATACCGATAAACTCTTCACCTAGCACAGCTACACGTTTGACGGCAGAACCATCATGAATAACTTGCTGAGGTGCGCCCTCTAAGGGTAAATCCAGACCTTTTTTTATATTGATCATACGCACTTGCACTACATTAACGGAAAGAAACTGAAAAATCGTACTAACCACGCCGCTATTTGTATTATTGCAAGCTATAAAATGACTCGCTATAAATACCAAACAAGCAGCGCAGTAAAACTCCTCACATATTGCTTTGATTTTAACATTATTGTGGCTGACTATGCGAGTGTATTTATGAAAATTATACGAGAGAAACGTTTATTTAGTTTTGTAATTAACAATTAATAAAATACAAGCTAGACCAAAGTGGTAAATTAGCCAACAATTAGCAAATATTTTTTCAAATCAAAGCTAAAAAACAAAAAAGCCGCACAAGGCGACTTTTTCAAAAATGCGCTAACAGCGACAAGTTAGTCAATCATATTGGCAATAGGTGCAACAGGATTTACATCTTGTTCATAATCAACCGCGTCAACACCAAAACCAAACAAGCGTAAAAATTCATTATGGTAACCAATATAATCGGTTAACTCATCAATTGAGTTTGTATCTACACTATCCCAAATGGCTTGAACGCGAGATTGAACGTCATCTTCCAGTTCTTTATAGTTTTGGAATAAATGCCCGCCCTCGTCAAAGCGTGGAGAATCACCGTATAAGTTCTCACTAAATAGCGCATGAATTTGCTCAATGGTGCCTTCATACGTGCCATCAGCCTTCATCACTTTAAATAAGGCAGAAATATAAAGTGGCATGATTGGAATTGCTGAGCTTGCTTGAGTAACAACCGCATTAAGCGATGAAACGTAGGCTTCACCATTTAAATCTTGGGTAGCAGCTTTAATAGCAGCAGTGGCACGGTCTAAATCTTCTTTGGCTTTACCAATTGTTGCATGACCGTAAATTGGCCACGTTAGTTCTTTACCAATATAAGTGTAAGCCGTGGTTTTAAAGTTATCTGCGAGTACATCCGCTTCTTTAAGTGCGTCAATCCACATTTCCCAATCTTCGCCACCCATTACTTTAATGGTGTTGTCGATATCGTCTTGGTTTGCCGCTTCAACAGTTACTTCATCAATTTCACGCTTTGACGTATTTAAGTTTTTAGTGGTTACCGCATTACCAATTGGCTTAAGCGTTGAAGAAAACACTTCGCCGGTATTTGGATCAGTACGACGTGGTGATGCTAAGCTGTAAATAATACAGTCAACTTTACCTAATTCAGCTTTAATGGTGTCGATTGTTTTTTGTTTAATTTCGTTAGAAAACGCATCACCATTAATATTTTTTGACCATAAACCTTCAGCTTCAGCAGCTGCTTGAAACGCCGCCGTATTATACCAACCCGCAGAGCCTGTTTTACGCTCAGTGCCTTCTTTTTCAAAGAAAACACCTAATGTTTTAGCGCCACCACCAAATGCAGCGGTAATGCGAGACGCTAGGCCATAACCTGTAGACGCACCAATAACTAATACATTTTTAGGTGCATTTTTTAATGCCCCTTGCTGCTTAACATAATTAATTTGTTCTTGTACATGCTCTGCACAGCCTACTGGGTGTGCATTGGTGCAGATAAATCCGCGAATTTTAGGCTTAATGACCATTGATCATCCTATATCTTTTACAATAAAAATTAGCGCTAGTTTAAAGGCTAAAACAAAAAAAACTGATCTGATCAGTTACGCTCTGCTCAAACCACCTTCTAGCTACCTGTTATCCAATTTTTGAGCCACCCATACAGTTAGGCGACTGCGGCGCTTCACCGTCGTGCTCGGTAAATTCTTCAGGGGTGTAAGTGTGCATCGCAAGCGCATGAATATGATTTGCTAACTCATCTTTTAAAATTTCGTTAATTTCACGATGACGCTGCAATAATCGCTTACCAGCAAATTCCTCACTAACTACAATCACTTTAAAGTGTGATTCAGTGCCTGCACTGTGCATATGGCTTTCGTTGATCACATTTAAATGCTTGCACGCAATCGCATCGGCTAGCTTGTTACGTATTTGTTCTTGCATTGACATAAAAACCATCCTCAAAATTCAGTTATGTCCTTACTATAACAACTGCGGCTATACCATGGCTAATGCTATTTAACTGAAACCATTATTAGGGTCTGTTGACCTTTCAAGATTAAATTTGCAGCAGCCTGTTTGGTATTTAGACAAGGCAGAGCCTATGTGGTGTGGTTATTCCCCATAAATAGGCGATAACGCAGCATCAATGCCAAACAGGCGCTGCCCTTAAGGGTTCTGCCTAGGGGCAATTAACTCTTTGTTACCTACATGGATGTAGGTAAGGGGCGTGAGCAGGACGCGGAAGCTTTGCTCGGTTTTTACTTATTCTTACATGGATGTAAGCCAGTAGAATAACGCAGGAGTAGTTATCGAGCCCACTAGGTTACAAACCTCGCGCCGCGATTAAACCGCTCCTAGTTTGAACAAATTATAATCCGCAAAGATCAACAGACCCTGATATAGCGAAACGTTAAACTTATTCGAGGGTGTTTAAGCGTTGTTTGTTTGGGCAATGCATGTTGGTAATTTTGTTGGCTTTGGCCGCTCATTATTAAACAGCTACCACTTTGTAATTTAATGTTAGTAATGCTGTTACTTACTTTGTGTTTAAGTTTAAATAATCGCTCTGCGCCAAGCGATACACAGGCTATTGTAGGCTCAGGCCCTAGCTGCGTCTCATCATCGCTATGCCAGCCCATGCTATCGTGGCCATCACGATAATAATTAACCAAAATTGAATTAAACGGTTGCTGTAGGTGATTTTCTAATCGTGTTCGCATAGCAAGTAATACGTCTGGCCAAGGCTCTAAATCGAGTTTATGCCCAGAATAGCCGTACTCAAGATTCTCTTCGCTGATAAAACATTGCAGCCTTGGTATTGGCCCCGTTTTGCCAAACACCGTGATATTTGGTTGTTGCCAATTTAAGTTTTGCTGCAAATAATAAAATAAATCGAGGCTTTTTTGCGCACTAAGCACCCTACTTTGATAAGAAAAGCCATTTGGTAACAGTTGGGGGTTGGCGTTTGGCGGTTGCATGTTAGAATTTACCTATCATTTGATTACCGATCATTAAACTATTATGACTACGCAAGCTACGCTCGGCGATAACACCTTTACTCTTGAACGCTTTCCTTTGGATCAAAAAAACCGCAGCTTACAAGCGTGGGATTCAGCAGACGAATACCTCATTGACTATGTTAATGAACACTACCCTAATTGTCGCTCATTGCTGATCTTAAACGACAGCTTTGGTGCACTTAGCTGTTACTTTAGCAAGCAACAATTAACAGTTTGTTCAGTAAACGACTCATATATTAGCCATCAGGCGGCGGCTTATAACTTAGCGCAAAACAAAATCGCAACAACTGCGTTTAGCCAGCTTGATAGTTTATCGGCTTTGCCCGAACAAGTAGACCTAGTGTTGGTAAAAGTACCACGCACGTTGGCTTTTTTACAGTATCAGCTATCTGAATTAAGCGAAGTACTGGCGCCCGGTACACCGGTTATTGGTGCTGCAAAAACTAAAGACGTGCATAACTCTACGATTAAAGCATTTGAAGATTTTATTGGTGAGACGAAAACAAGCCTCGCAGTAAAAAAATCACGTTTAATTATTAGCCAGGCCGCTGGCGGTTATAAAGGTGCAGATTTCCCAGTGAGCTGGCCGCTCGAAGGCACTGATTTTACAATAAGTAATCATGCCAATGTGTTTTCACGTGATTCACTTGATATTGGCGCGCGTTTCTTTTTTAATTATTTGCCACAAACAAATAAAGCCAAAAATATTATTGATTTAGGCTGTGGCAATGGCGTAGTTGGTTTAATGACATTAGCGCGCTGTCCTAATGCCCATATTAGCTTTGTTGATGAGTCGTATATGGCGGTTGAATCAGCTCGACTCAACATTGAGCTCAACATGGAAGACAAGTTTGAACAATGTACCTTTATAGAGAATGATTGTTTAACTGACTTTGAACGTGAAAGCGCTGATATTGTATTGTGTAATCCGCCATTTCACCAAGCACAAGCGGTTACCGACCACATAGCATGGCAAATGTTCAAGCAAGCAAAAGACACATTAAAAGAAGGTGGCGAGCTGCGTATTATTGGTAACCGTCATCTAGATTACCACGACAAACTAAACCGTATGTTTGGTAACTGTACTTTATTAGGCTCTAATAAAAAGTTTGTGGTACTCAGCGCAACTAAAAATAGTGGGACGTTATAAATGAAACTCTTAAAAGCATTATTGAGCTGTTGTACATTAGTGGTTTTTTCGGGATGTGCCAATCAGCCTAATCAGCTTATTCTTAACCCTGTGTATAAAAGTGGTCAAATAAGCTCAATAAACAGCAGCTTAAACACCAGCGTGATTGATTTACGTGGTGACAGTGCAACCTTAAAGCTGATTGAATCGAGCAAAACCAAAACCATTGCCAGTACGGGTATTACTGAATCGGTTAAAAGTGCGCTAGACAGTGCGCTGAGTCGCAATGGCGCCAGCATTTCTAATTTAGCGCAATTGCGTTTTGAGTTAGATATTCACACGCTGCAAGCGGTAGTTACAGAAACGCTAATGAGCCATACCAGTGAAGCCAAGATTGAATTTGAAGTGCGGGTGATTCGCCCGACCAGTAATTTTAGTAAACGCTACAGCGGTAATGCTAATTTATCTGGCCCGCTTGGTCACGATAGGGCAAAAGTTGAAGGTCAGCTCAATAAGTTGACTGAGCAGTTAATTACCCGCATTGTATCTGACCCAGAATTAATTGCATTTTTAGAAGGTTAACAATGAAGCAACTTTTTTTAATCTGCGTAAGCTTATTATTTAGCGTTAGTAGCTTAGCGGCTCAAGAGGGTCGTTTTGTGCAAAAAGATAACATTTTTCCTCGGGTAGAAATTGTGACATCGTTGGGCAGCATTGTGGTTGAGTTAGACCGCTCAAGAGCTCCTATTACGGTCAATAATTTTTTAACGTACGTGTCGGATAAAAGCTATCAAGGTAGTGTGTTTCATCGTGTAGAACGCGACGTAGAAAATGATCGTGACTTTGTAATTCAAGGCGGTGGTTATGATAAAGATTACGATGGCCTACATGAAAACGACCCTATTTTTAATGAAAGCGGTAACGGCTTAACAAACGATATGTATAGCATTGCGATGGCTTATCAAGACCGTGAACCACACTCAGGAACGCGTCAGTTCTTTTTTAATATGGATGATAACGATCATTTAAACCCTGGCCGTGATTGGGGATTTGCAGTGTTTGGCAGTGTGATGGAAGGCTATGAAACACTCGATAAAATCATGGCTGTAAAAACCGGATTTAATGACAAAATTGGCTACAACTTTGTACCCGAAAAACCGGTCGTTATATTAAATATTAAGGTGCTTGAGCAAGTTCCTTTATAACTTTTTTAATAAGAGCAGCCTTAGCTGCTCTTTGTATAAGCCAATGAGCCCCTATGAATAGCACACTTTCTGTTAGCGAATACTTTTCTTATTTTAAAGATAAACGTTTGATTAATGTTTTTATATTTGGAATGAGCAGTGGCTTTCCGTGGGTATTAATTGGCTCAGTAATGTCGGCATGGCTTAAAGATGAAGGTTTGAGCCGCAGCATGATTGGCCTATTTGGCATTGTGTTTGGTGCCTACAGCATCAACTTTTTATGGTCACCTTTAATCGACCGCACTAAACTGCCCTTTTTATATAATTGGCTTGGTCAGCGCCGTAGTTGGATACTGTTTTGCCAAAGCTTTATTTTGCTTGGCACATTGCTACTTGCAGGACTTGATTTGAAAGCAAACCTAGCGGTTGCCGCCGCACTTTGCTTATTAATCGCCATAGCCTCTGCCACGCAAGATATTGCAATTGACGCCTTTCGAATAGATACCCTTAGTGAAAATGAATCTCACAAAGCCACCGCGGCTGCTGCAATGGCCACCTCAGGTTGGTGGACTGGCTATGCTTTATTAGGAGCTGTGCCTTTTTACATGGCTGATATGCCAAATATTGACTGGCCACAGGTATATTATTTTTTATCCGCGATTATGCTGTTATTAATTAGCTGTGTATTTTGGGCTAAAGAGCCACAATCAAATCGCGAAGCCGTACATGCCGAACTAGAACGTGTTTATCTTGAAAAACTCGCCGCCACTAAACAAACACCACTGACAAAAACGCTTGCATGGCTAGGCGTTACCGTGGTTGATCCGTTTAAAACCTTTTTTGCTAAAAATGGCGTTAAAACCGCGTTGGCGCTGCTGGCGTTTATTTTCTTATTTAAGATTGGTGAAGCATTTTTAGCGCGGATGTCGATTGTATTTTATAAAGAAGTTGGCTTTAGTAATACGCAAATAGCAAATTACTCAAAACTCGGCACGGGGTTAATCACCATTGTATTTGCCTTTTTGGGCAGTATTTTTAACCATAAATATGGCATTGTGAAAGGCTTATTTATTAGTGGCATAGCCATGGCAGCATCTAACTTAATGTTTTCTTGGATTGCCTTAGCTGGTCCACAAGAGCACTTATATGCAATGGCAATTGTAGTTGATGGCTTTACCCAAGCTTGGTCTTTAGTGGCAATGGTTGCTTTTATATCTATGCTGTGTGACAGAGCATTTAGCGCCACCCATTATGCGCTATTGGCATCATTGGGTAATTTAGGGCGTACGTTATTATCGAGTTACAGCGGCGTGGTTATTGATGATTGGCTAATGGGGAATTGGTCATTGTTCTTTGTATTAACTGCACTTATGGTTTTACCCTCATTAGTGTTTTTATTTCTAATTAGGCACAAGCTATATGCACTAGAGCAAAATTATCATAAAAATACCTAATGCATCCCTGCACTAGTATTGGCTGTAGACGCTAATTTAACTTTACGATTACAGCCAAAAAGAAAGCGTTAGTCAGCTTTAATTAAGCTTAATGCTTCATAAGGGTCGACTTCTAATGCATTACAGTAGCGAACAAACTCAATTACATCTAAACGACGTTCCTGATTTTCAATTTTGCCAATAAAAGAATGTGGCGTACCCAAGATTTGCGCTAAGCTACGCATGGTGTAGCCTTTTTCATGGCGCTTAGTTTTAAGCCACTTTGTTAATTTTGCATTTTCTTCCGAAGATACGGTTTTACCCATCATATACAACTCCTACTCGTTGTTTAAATATACATATAGCTAAGCGCTTAAAATCGCCAACACTGTAAACCTACAACCACTCACAAAAGCGCAGTGTAAACGCTTACAATTCAACCAATAAAAACGCTCAAATATGTATTAACACTTTATTATTGTGAAAAATGAAACCTTGCCCGTTTCACTCTTGGATACATTATATACCATTCATCGTTGATCTGAATGATTAATTAGTAATTATGCGATTAAAGTTTAACAACAAATATTTACTAACTCTGAATAAGGTTAAATATTTTATAACTTTTTTGTTTCATTTAAATATAAGCCGTTTATTATTAACTTATTATTTGCTTAAAAAGGCTAAATCATGTTTAGACTACTTTTTTTACTGCCTATTATTTTATGCTTGGGCTGGTACTTTTTTTTGCGCCATTATGCAATTCCAATCAAACAGGGTAAAAAAGGCTTTATCTATATTTTAGCTTTCTCTGCATTCGTACTTGGTTTTTTTGTGTTAATAATGCAAATAACAGAATACAGACCAACTGAGTTATGATTTTAAACACATAAAAAAACCGCTAATTAAGCGGTTTTTTTTTCAAATAACGGTATCTTTACACGCTAAAACTAGCGCCACAGCCACACGTTGTTGTGGCATTAGGGTTAGAGACAAAAAAGCGTGCCCCTTCTAACCCTTCGGTGTAGTCTACTTCACCGTCAACTAAATACTGGATACTCATTGGGTCAATGACTAAGGTAACCCCGTTTTTAACAATTTCTAAATCGCCAGGATTCGCTTTTTCATCAAAAGTAAAACCGTATTGAAAACCTGAACAACCACCGCCTGTGACATAAACACGCAGTTTTAGATCTGGGTTTTCTTCTTCGTCGATTAACTGTTTAACACGCACAGCGGCTGCGTCGCTAAACTTAATGGGTAATTCTTCAGACATTTTATAACCCTCAATACCTTTATACTAATGCACCAGATTATCTAATACCTGAGTGTTTTAATCAAGTATAGTAAGCTCGCGTTTATAAGCTTTAATTAAAACAATGCGCGTTTAATCTGTTCTGTGAATCAATATACTATAAATTTAATTTAAATTAATCGGTTGTTAAAAATCTCAAGGACTTCCCTAGACTATTTTGATAAACTTGACGCCTAAAAATGCTACGGGGAAATAAAGCATGTGGCTTGAGCGACTGAGACGTCGATTAGCAAAACCAAAAACATCCGTACAATTATGCTTATTGGGCGTAAGTGCCGGATTAATTGCTGCATTTTTCATTATACTGTTTCGCCTAACCATTTTATTTTTTCAAAGCTTATTTTTAGAAACCCCTGACGACTTTACTACTCTCCCTACCCTAGAACGGGTATTAATGCCTTTGATTGCTGCACTTCTGATAGCCACATTTGCGGCTTTTACCGGCTTTAAACATTACCGCTTGGGTATCCCTTTTGTAATACACAGAATAAAACGTCATTACGGGCAAATGCCACTTTATAATACGGTTAACCAGTTTGTAGGCGGCGCGCTGGCACTGATCAGCGGTTTTTCTGTTGGCCGCGAAGGCCCCTCAGTTCATATGGGAGCAGCGGGGGCAAGCATATTAGCAAATAAACTACACTTACCCCACAACGCTATGCGTACCCTCAGTGGTTGTGGTGTTGCCGCGGGCATTGCTGCATCGTTCAACACCCCCCTGGCTGCGGTTATTTTTGTAATGGAAGTGGTGCTCAGAGAATACAAAGTGCATATTTTTGTGCCGATTATGCTCGCAGCCGTTACCGGCGCATTAGCAACACAGTTTGTATTTGGTGAGGGCTCAGAACTTGCGCTAATAACCATTGCCCCCTTAAGTGGGTGGCATTACCCCTATTTAATTTTATGCGGCATGGGATTAGGCGCGGTGGCTTATGCTTTTAATCAGAATTTAATGTTAATTATTAAAACCTTTAAACCACTTAGTATGTTTCCACGTTTAATGATTGCAGGGTGTATTGCCAGCTTAATTGCCTATGCAGTTCCACAAGCAATGGGCTCGGGTATGAGCGCTATCACTATTGCGGTTGAGTCACCTGAAAATATTCAACTACTCACCACTATTTTAATTGCTAAGTTATTAGCCACCTTATTTGCTATTGGCTTAGGTATTCCTGGTGGGTTGATAGGTCCGGTTATTGGGCTGGGCGTTTTAACCGGTACTTTAATGGCATTTTTTGCTCAATTTATTAGCCCCGGCACCGATATAGCCGGCACTTACGGGGTGCTGGGCATGGCAGGATTATTAGCGGCCACACTACACTCCCCCTTAGCGGCACTGACCACTGTGATGGAGCTGACCTCGTCACCGGAAATTATTGTGCCTGCGATGATCGTCATTACTACCGCCTACGTTACAGCTTTACAGGTATTTGGTAACCGCTCCATATTTTTACAGCAATTAGACTTTCAAGGGCTTCCCTATCATGTCTCTCCCGCCACTGAAGCCTTACAGAAAGTAGGAGTGATGGATGACATGGATGAAGACTTTAAACTGCTCTACTCCGACGATAAAGAGCAAATAAAAAACAGTCTAGATGCCATGGACAGTCAAACACCATTAATTGTATTTGATGAAGAAAATGGTTATCGCCTAGCTGAATATGACTTAAGTTTAATGTCTGATCAGGCGGTCAATATAAAATACATTAGCTTACAAGGTATTAGCAGCCAAGCCACCCTTGCAGATGCATTTGAAATTTTGAATGATAAACGCAATGGTGCACTTTATGTATATAACTTATTAGATAATCAACAAATTATGGGATTACTAAGGTGGGATCAAATCCACCATATTTTAACCATACGTAACAGTCTACTTTAACAATAATGAGAACAATATGAGCGCATTATTAATCTACAAAACCTTGCACGTATTTTTTATGATTGCTTGGTTTGCCGGTATTTTTTACCTACCTCGACTTTTTGTTTATCACGCTATGAGTGAAGAAAAATCGTGTAACTCAATGCTAAAAGTAATGGAACGTCGGCTACTTTATTTTGTTACACCCTTTGCGGTGCTTACCGCAGTATTTGGCGTATTGACTATTGTTGAATACGGCCGAGAATGGTTTCGTTACAGCATGTGGCTGCATTACAAACTCGTGCTGGTGATTATTTTATATATTTATCATGGCTACTGTTTCAAATTGTTAGCTGATTTTAAACACGATAGAAATACCAAAAGCGATCGGTTTTATCGCATTTTCAACGAGCTACCTGTTTTAGCGCTACTCGTTATTGTCGCTTTGGCGATTATTAAGCCAAGCTTTTAGCAAAGGCTTATAAATTACGCTGCCAAGTCGCATACTAAGTTTGTATAATACGCGCGATTGCGTGCTCCTTTGTGGATTATCGCGCCTTTTTGAATAACTAGGAATAACCCCATGTTCAGTTTCCAAGGTGAAAATATACTCTCTGTTAATCAACTCGACCGAGACTGTATTGAACGCATATTTGCTGTGGCAAAAAAAATGGAGCCATACGCTAAAAAACAAAAGCGGACCAACGTGCTTGAAGGCGCTATTTTAGCAAATCTATTTTTTGAACCCAGTACACGTACTCGTGTTAGTTTTGGCACTGCGTTTAACTTACTCGGTGGACTAGTTCGTGAAACCACCGGCATGCAAAGCTCTGCGCTTGCTAAGGGCGAATCACTCTATGATACCGCACGTGTTATTTCAGCTTATGCTGATGCAGTTGCTATGCGCCATCCTGACTCAGGCTCGGTAGCTGAATTTGCAACAGGTTGCAGCGTACCAGTAATAAACGGTGGTGATGGACCCAATGAGCACCCTACCCAAGCACTGCTTGATTTATTAACTATTGAGCGAGAGCTTAACCGCTTCGATCAAAATATTGATGGTATGCACATTGCGCTAGTCGGCGATTTAAAATATGGCCGTACTGTTCACTCACTCTCTAAGTTACTGTGCCATTACAAAGACATTAAGTTTTCGATGGTTGCCCCTAATGGCTTGCAAATGCCTGACTCAATTTTATCTGCGGTTGAAAATGCCGGTCATAAAATTGAACTGGTAGATAAAATGGAAGGTAACTTAGCAGCCGATATCGTTTATCAAACACGAATCCAAGAAGAGCGTTTTCCATCACAAGAAGAAGCTAATAAGTATCGTGGTGGATTTAGAATTAGCCAGTCTATTTATAATTCCCATTGCAAACCTAATTCAGTATTAATGCACCCGCTTCCTCGCGATAGCCGTTTAGAGGCAAACGAACTTGATAACGACTTAAATGCTAACGACAATCTAGCAATATTCCGCCAAGTACAAAATGGCGTACTTATTCGTATGGCGCTGTTTGCTTTAACCCTCGGCGTAGAAAACAAAGTCGAGCAGTATGAAGTAAGCGTTCCTTGGTTTAGCCGCAAACGCGATAGCTAAGCTTTTAATTTTAAAGTGATAAAACAATAGGATTTTTCATGACAATTAGCCAAGACTTATTTAAACGAGCTCAAGACTCTATTCCTGGTGGCGTAAATTCGCCAGTGCGTGCATTTAATGGTGTAGGTGGTACTCCGCTGTTTATTACTAAAGCACAGGGCGCGTTTACATTTGATGCTGATGGCAACCGTTACATCGATTATGTAGGCTCTTGGGGTCCAATGATTATGGGCCACAATCACCCTGAAATTAAACAAGCAGTGCATGACGCGGTAGAAAATGGTTTAAGCTACGGAGCGCCTACTGAAGCTGAAATTTTAATGGCTGAAAAAGTAAAAGAGCTAGTACCATCAATCGAAAAAGTACGCATGGTAAGCTCTGGTACTGAAGCAACAATGAGTGCAATTCGTTTAGCCCGTGGTTTTACTGGTCGTGACAAAATCTTAAAATTTGAAGGGTGTTACCACGGCCATGCAGACTCACTGCTAGTAAAAGCCGGCTCTGGCGCATTAACTATGGGTGTACCTAACTCTCCAGGTATTCCTGAAGATTTAGCTAAGCACACACTCACCGTTTCGTTTAACAATATTGAAGAAGTGAAAGCGATTTTTGCTAAATACGCCGATGAAATCGCGTGTATTATTGTTGAACCAGTTGCCGGTAACATGAACTGTATTCCACCAGTACCCGGCTTTTTAGAAGGACTGCGTGAAGTATGTGATCAATACCAATCCGTGCTTATTTTTGATGAAGTAATGACAGGTTTTCGTGTCGCCCTTGGTGGCGCTCAAGCGTATTACAACATCAAACCAGACTTAACCTGTTTAGGTAAAGTAATTGGTGGTGGCATGCCAGTAGGCGCGTTTGGTGGTAAAACAGAAATCATGGATTACATAGCTCCTGTAGGCCCTGTTTATCAAGCGGGTACACTTTCAGGTAACCCTATTGCGATGGCAGCAGGCTTAAAATCACTCGAACTACTAAGCGCTCCTGGCGTGCATGATAAGTTAGAAGCCATTAGTAAAGCGATTTGTGAAGGCTTTGAAGCCGCAGCTAAAAAAGCAGGTATTGCCTTAACGACTAACTACGCTGGCGGTATGTATGGCTTTTTCTTCACCGATGCAGAAAAAGTAACTACTTACAAACAAGCCACTGAATGTGATTTAGAGCGCTTTAAAAAGTTCTTCCACTTAATGCTTGAAGAAGGGGTTTATTTAGCGCCTTCAGCGTTTGAAGCTGGTTTTGTGTGTGCTGCGCACACAGAGCAAGAAGTTCAAGCAACGATTGAAGCAGCAGAGCGCGCTTTTGCTAAGCTATAACGTTTAGTTTTTAAAAACGCTTACCCATAAAAAAAGCCCTTTCGGGCTTTTTTTGTTTTTACTATTTAACGAATACATTCTGGTCTTGGTTTAAACTCACTGGCTCTAAGCGGTAGCTGAATCACTTTGCCACAGCCCGGTGGTGCTTGCTTCCCCGTTTGCTCGTTTACAAATGCCCACCTAATTGAAGGCGGACGGGTATCGGCAATTGCTTGCGGGTTTAGCGGTTTTAAATAACGAATATAGGTTTCAAGCGCGCCAACACTGCCGGTTAAGCCGGTGCTTTTATTATCGTCACGGCCTATCCATGCAACCGTCACTGTATTTTGATCAAATCCAGCAAACCAGCTGTCGCGTAATTCATTACTGGTGCCTGTTTTACCTGCCAACTGGATTGACGGAAAATGTAAGTTTAAGCGCTTAGCGGTGCCATCTTTAGTTACTCGCTTCATAGCATATTTGGTCATGTACATGGCATCTTTATCAAAACGTTGCTCGTTAATTACTTTGTGCTTATAAAGTACTTTACCAACAGAGTCGGTTAACGCAGAAATAGACGTCAGTTCTCTGTATTCACCGTCTGCTGCAATCGTGGTATAAAGCTGTGCCACTTCAAAGCTCGACATTTCAATAGCCCCTAATAACAACGATGGGTATTCATTAATATAACCTTTAGCTCCTAACCCTCTGAGCGTGTTAGCCACTTTATCGACGCCTACATCAAGCCCTAAGTTAACTGCCGGTATATTAATACTGTGGCTAAATGCTTTATAAAGAGGCATGGCACCACGGTATTGATGATCAAAGTTTTCTGGCTGCCATACGTTACCCTCCTCGTTGGTGACTTGAACAGGCGAGTCATCAAGTAACGTCGCTAAGTTATAATGAGGAAGCTGCAGTGCACTTAAATACACTGCAGGTTTAACTAATGAGCCAATATTTCGTTTGGTATCGAGCACGCGGTTAAATCCTGAGTAGCGTACATCACGTCCAGCGACTAACGCTGATACACCGGCTTTTTCAACATTAACGGAGATCATCGCCGCTTCTAACTCTTTGGTATTTGGACGTCTTTCTAAATAAGGTAAACTGGCCTGAATCGACTCTTCCATCGCGGTTTGTTTTTGTAAATCGAAGTAAGTAAATACACGCACACCCGCATCCAATACGTCTTGATCGGGTAGCAGCTGTTTGAGCTCGCGATTAACCAACTCTAAGTAACCTGGATAAGACTTTTGCAAGCTGGCTTTCATTGGTGCAATATCAATTGCGCGTTTTAACGAGGCTCTATACTCTTTAGTAGAAATAAGTTTGTTATCGACCATTAAACGCAGCACTAGGTCACGACGCTCCATCGCACGTTCTTTGTAACGTCTAGGATTGTAATAAGATGGGCCTTTAACCATAGCCACCAGCAAGGCAATTTGGTCGTACTCGAGTTCATCAACAGGTTTGGCAAAGTAAAACTCGGCGGCCAGCCCCATTCCATGTACCCCTTGGTTGTATGACTGACCTAAGTACACTTCGTTTAAATAGGCTTCGAGAATCTGATCTTTTGAGTAACGGTAATCAAGAATAAGCGCAATAAAGGCTTCATTAATTTTACGGACTAACGAACGCTCACGGGTAAGGTAAATATTTTTAGCCAGCTGCTGGGTTAATGTACTCCCCCCTTGCACGGTGCGCCCTGCGCGAATATTGGTATACAAAGCGCGTAAAATTGAAAATACCGATACACCGTGATGATCATAAAAATCGCGGTCTTCAACTACTAATAAGGTATTTTTAAGCATGTCAGGAAATTTATCTAATGGTACAAACTCTCTATCTTGTTTTGAGTCATTACCAATACGGGCTATTTGTACAGGCTCTAATCTGGCAGTGTTTAAGCGACGGCCAAACTTATCTTTAATACTGGCTACCTTCTCTCCAGAGAAACGCAACTCAATAACATGAGCGCTCTCTAAACCATCATAAAATTCAAAGTCACGACGAAAAATCTTAATACTATTGGCTGTTTTAATATACTGCCCAGTCCGGCTTAAGCGATTAACCGCCGTGTAGTTTAAGCGCTTAAGCTCCCATAAAACTTCTTGCTCTGATAAAAACTGGCCTGGAAAAAACGTCATTGAGCGAGCATACACTTGTGCCGGAAGTTGCCATTTATTACCTTCAAACTGGCGAGTTATTTTTGCATCAAGGTAAATAAAATAAAGTGCAATGGCGATAAACGTCGCCAGACTCAGTTTCCAAAAAATAGAAAACAACGTTTTAAAAAGTGGCCGTTTTGTGGTACTTGAAGTTTTTTTAGTCGCACTTTTTCGCGCAGATGACTTAGTAGCGCGCTTAGTCGAGGGTTTACTGGTCGATGTTTTCTTTTTTTCAGCCATTTAAGTGTAATATATTCCGAAGGTTAATTTAACGCGAGGAGCTTATCACATTACTCTAGCACCTGAAAAATTAACCTCCCCTGAAATCAAAAAAGCCCTAACAGAGTAGGGCTTTGATTGAACACACAATACTTTAAATTAATTACTTCTAACTGATACAAACTCTGGATAAGCATCAATACCACAATCGTGTTGATCCATACCGTTTAACTCTTCTTCTTCGGTAACACGAATACCCATGGTTTGCTTGAGGATTGCCCATACAATGAATGAAGCAATAAACACAAAACCAATAATACATAGTAGGCCAATCAACTGATTAACAATGCTAGCCTCAGCATTAGTAACAGGTACTAGCACTATACCTAGGA
Source organism: Pseudoalteromonas sp. ND6B (assembly GCF_000764215.1). NCBI lineage: Bacteria > Pseudomonadati > Pseudomonadota > Gammaproteobacteria > Alteromonadales > Pseudoalteromonadaceae > Pseudoalteromonas > Pseudoalteromonas sp. ND6B. Next base: position 84,538 of record NZ_JQFL01000067.1, on the reverse strand, counting down.
TGCCACACACACCGTGAACAGAAATAGCGCCCACGGGATCATCTATCTTCGCTTTGTCCAATGCGACAATACTGAGTATTACTAATGAGCCACCTAGTAAGCCAAATAAGCACGCCATTAATGGTGATGGTGATAATGGGTCTGCAGTAATAACCACTAAGCCTGCAAGTGCACCATTAAGTACCATGGTTAAATCAGCTTTGCCCCATAACAGTTTACATAAGAACAAGGCTGAAATTGCCCCCATAGCTGCAGCAGCATTGGTATTAAGTAATATTTGACCTACCGCTGTTGCGTTTTCTTTATCTGAAATTAATAACTGTGATCCGCCGTTAAAGCCAAACCAACCCATCCATAAAATAAACGTACCCAATGTAGCAAGTGGCAAGTTTGAACCTGGAATTGGGTAAATTTCACCATTTTTACCATATTTACCTTTACGTGCACCCAGTAGTATTACACCCGCAAGCGCTGCAGCCGCACCCGTTGCATGTACAATGGCAGAGCCTGCAAAATCAACAAAGCCTAATTCAGATAAGAAGCCGCCACCCCATGTCCAGTAACCTTCAATTGGGTAAATTAATCCTGTTAGTACCACTGTGAAAACTAAGAAAGCCCATAACTTCATACGCTCTGCTACGGCGCCAGATACAATAGACATGGCCGTTGCAACAAACACTACTTGGAAGAAAAAGTCAGATTCTAGTGAATGATTAGCATCTGCCGCTTGGCTACCTATTAGCCCACCAAACGAAGGAATAACGCCGCCTTCAACATTATCTACGTACATAATGTTGTAGCCTATCAACAAAAACATAGTACACGCGATAGAATAAAGCGCGATATTTTTAGTTAGAATTTCTGTGGTATTTTTAGAGCGCACTAAACCCGCTTCTAACATTGCAAAACCGGCTGCCATCCACATGACTAAGATGCCAGACATTAAAAAGTAAAACGTATCGAGCGAAAACTTCAGCTCTATAATTGTATTTTCCATGTTGCCCCCTTAAATTGCATCATCATCAAGCTCGCCAGTACGAATACGGACGATTTGGTCTAGGTCGTAAACAAAAATTTTGCCGTCACCAATTTTGCCCGTTCCAGCGACTTTGGTAATGGTTTCTACAACGCGTTGGCAATTTTCACTACGAGTAGCAATTTCAAGTTTAATTTTAGGTATAAAGTCAACCTGATATTCAGCACCACGGTATAACTCAGTATGCCCTCTTTGACGTCCAAATCCCTTAACGTCAACCACTGTCATTCCTTCGATGCCTAAATCAGCGAGTGCTTCACGCACATCATCTAGTTTGAATGGCTTTATTATTGCACTGATCATTTTCACAAAGGCCCCCTTAGGACGCTAGCTTGTTATTGTATTTCCTCTATACAATCCAACCTTTGTGCCATTTTTAAATTAATAATAAAAACATAAACTTAAAAAAATAAATAATATATAAAACAAAAAAGCGCACCATTTAGGTGCGCTTTTTTTATGCAAAATACTGCATTGGTGCGAGGTGGTTAAAAGCAAGACGTCATCTCTAGTGACCCGCTGCACAACGTTCTAAGTACTAATTAATTTTTTAAGCATAATGACTTACTCAGTCGCGTCGAGGGATAAATCAGCTCTTACAGCTTCACCCAGCCATAGCGATTCCATAGTTTTTACCACTCGAAAATGAAACTCTTCATGAGTAAAGGGCTTAGTTAAAAAGTCATTTGCACCCGATTTAATAAACTGCGTGGCAACACCATAACTATATACATCGGCCAGACCAATAATAGCTAATTGCTCACGACTTTTAACATTTCGAATTGCTCTAATTAATTCAAACCCATTCATATCAGTTAAATTATGATTAGTAATGACTAACTTAATTGCCCTATTATGGTTAAGTATATGCAATGCTTGAGCGCTATTATCAGCAGTAATAACATCAAATAACTGTTTTTCGAGCATTTGCTTAATCAAACTACTGCTTAACAAGGAATTATCAACAATTAGCGCCTTACGCCCTTGATTACGCAGTAACTGTGCAACTAATTTAATAGCGTAAAGATAAGAATCACGGTTATCTTTAATAATGTAATCAATAATCCCTAATTCCAGTATTTTTAAGCGCGTGGACTCTTCTAATTGCGTTGTCATTAATAGCGTAGGGATACCTTGCGATAAAATATAGCGAGCAACATCCATATCGGTTTGTCCACTAAGTGGCAAATCAACTAAGGCGAGTGAATAACTTGTTTGGCTCAGGAGTTGTTTGCATTGAGTAAGTGACGAGGCAAAATCAACCAAAACATCAAGGTATTGAGCAGCAATATGTTTGAGTACCTGCTGTACTCTTATATTATCTTCAACAATTAAAACCCGTTGCATAAACTCCCTTTTATTTGCGCTCACTCTTTAAGGTTATAAACCTAAAAAGAAATCACTTTCAATCATCCATATAGAAACAAGTAAAGCGACCAACTACTTAAAAACTTAATTAATAATTAAATTTTTTAATCGCCTTAAACTTACAGTGCGGTATACACATAAAGCATATTTCGCCTGTTTGCTGTGATCAGATTAATCTTAATTACATAAACTCAACGATTATTATCGGCAGCTAGTCTCATTACTTTTGTTTTTTACTCAAATATCGCTATAACTGCAGTACATAAAATAAAAAGGGTCACTTATGAAATTTAGTCGAAGTCTATTTTTACCCATTGCCGCTATTGCGCTCACCCTAAGTAGCGCCTCGTTTGCCGATAATCAACGTCGCATTGATATTGACAGTAAAGTGGTTACCCAGCACAAAGCAAAAATAAATAATGAACGATTTTCTTACACAGTAGCAACTGGCACACAACCGGTATGGGATGACAAGGGAGATGCTATCGCAACCCTTCAATACACTTACTACACGCGCGATAAGGTCGATGATAGAACAAAGCGCCCATTACTTATTTCATTCAATGGTGGCCCAGGCTCAGCGTCAGTTTGGATGCATTTAGCATACACCGGCCCACGCGTTTTAAAAATTGACGACGAAGGCTACCCTATTCAACCTTACGGTGTTAAAGATAACCCTTACTCGGTTTTAGACGTAGCCGACATCGTTTACGTAAACCCTGTAAACACGGGTTATTCGCGTGTCGTTGAAGATAAAGATGGTAACCTTCTAGCAAAGGATAAACAAAAAGAGTTATTTTTTGGTGTGAATGCCGATATAAAATATCTAGCAGAGTGGCTTAATACTTTTGTATCTCGCAATGAACGCTGGCGCTCTCCTAAATTTTTAATTGGTGAAAGCTATGGTACCACTCGTGTATCAGGCTTAGCGCATGAGCTACAAAATAGTCAATGGATGTACATTAACGGTGTTGTACTCGTTTCACCTACCGATATTGGTATTAAGCGCGACGGTCCTGTAAAAGCCGCTAACCGCCTACCTTATTTTGCAGCCACAGCCTGGTACCACAAGGCATTAAGCGCTGATTTACAAGCTAAAGACTTAGACGAGCTATTACCTGAAGTGGAACAGTTTACCGTTAATGAGCTCATTCCCGCGCTTGCAAAAGGCGGATTTATTGCCCCAGATGAAAAACGTCGTATTATTAAAAAAATGGCCGAATATGCAGGTCTATCTGAAACATTTGTTAGCCAAAATAACTTAGACATTCCGACACAGTTTTTTTGGAAAGAGTTATTACGTGAACGCGGACAAATGGTTGGTCGACTGGATTCGCGCTATTTAGGGATTGATAAGCGCGATGCCGGTGAATCACCAGATTACTGGGCAGAGCTTACATCGTGGCTGCACTCTTTTACCCCTGCAATTAACTACTACCTGCGTGAAGAGCTTAATTACAAAACCGACATCAAATATAACTTATTTGGTAACGTTCACCCATGGGATAGAAGCGGAAACAATACCGGTGAAAACTTGCGTTTAGCTATGGCTCAAAATCCGTATTTAAATGTGATGGTTCAAGCTGGCTATTTTGATGGTGCAACAAACTACTTTGATGCTAAATACACAATGTGGCAACTAGATCCAAGTGGTAAAATGCAAAATAGATTAAGCTTTAAAGGCTACCGCAGTGGCCATATGATGTACTTACGCCATGCAGATTTAAAAAGCTCTAACAACGATTTACGCGAGTTTATAAAACAGTCTATACCTAAAAACGGTCAATCCGCTAAATACTAATTAGCTTATATCCACTTAAAAAAGTGACCACTTAGGTCACTTTTTTGCTTATAACCGCGGCAATTCGCCATGTGTGCAATTACCGGTGCGAATGACGGTTGGCTTTGCTGTGTACTGCTTTGTCGTGAGTATTTCAGCTAGATTTATTAGCGTGTTAAAGGTGCTTTTTAGAGCGACTCGGTTATTTAGCCAATTGGGTATACTTCCGCCTGGTAACGCATAAACCTGATAGTCAATATGCAAGTTATTCGCTTGCTGAGTCAGTAACCACGTCGCATCTAATGTGCTTATTCTTACTACCCCTTTAGTTTGAGGTAAAAAATCAGGACGGGCATGAATACTAAGTTGAGTTTGCAACGCGCTGCGTTTTGTATAGCACGAATACGTGACTAAATCTCTATTTGCAACGGGCCAAGGGGAGTCAATAAAGCTGTAAACAAGGTTTTCTGAGGGGCTTAAATATTTCAGTAATTTTACTTTAGCAATATTTTCTATCCAGCGGGGAGCAGCATCGGTATCACTGAGTAAGGCGATTAAATCTTCTGCTGTGGTATTCTTAACCACCGTTTCAGCTTTCATTTTCAAGGTATCATCGCTCAAACGCTGAAAATAAATACTCACTCCCTGTTTACTCTCGTAAAGCTGCCAAGAGGGCTGTGAATACACATTTGTAACAAAACACAAAAGCGATAGAATAATGCACTTTTGCAACAAGTTAAGCGTGCAAAAGTGCTTAGCCATCAAAGCCAATACGGTTCTGTATCAAATGAAGCGTGTCGACTTTGCTCCATGGCACTGACTAAAAAGTCAGACTTTTGTTCCAACCATAGTTGTATTTTTGCTAGTTGAGCATCTTCTTGCCCGCCACACAGCTGTTTTAAATAATCAAGCGTGCTTAGCTCATACATGCCATGAGAAATATCGAGCCAAGGAAGCCTAAATTCTAATCGTTCATCTTTATTAAACAGTGCACCTAAACAGTTACCACTGAGTAAGCTATTCTCTAACTGAGTACGAAAATTTAAATAATCATTGCCCGCTAAACTTTGCTCTTTAGGCAATAAGCGGTGTAAATTTTTCCAATCTTTATCAAATAAACGATGAGCAATATCAATAACGGGCTGCTCAGCATTTTGTAGCTCTGCTTGGCTCCAGTCTTTACGCCACTGCTTATTTATCAGCCACGTTGTTAAGCTCAGCAATAAACGGTTGTAGCGCGCACTATGAAAAAGCGCAAAAATATCATCAATACTCGGTTGTAACTCTTTTAAATCGTTAATAACTTGAGCTAAGGCGGGCGCACTGTTTATTTTTTTATAAAAAGCATGGCGCTTAGAAGTGTAAGTTTTTAACTGAATGGCATTTTCAACCCATGCTAATTCACTCAATAACCACTTTAACTCCGTTCTGAGGTGCTCGGTGCTGTCTTTACTGACAATATCATCAAATAACCAAAAGTTATGACGAATTAAACTAATACCGTCGGTCACACGTTTTAATGTTTTTAAACTTGGCTTATCAAAATAGCATTGCTCATGTTTTTGCACAAAGCGAATACCAAAGCCCATGGCTTCAATAAGTGCTTGCTCTTGAGTGGCTTGCTTAGTAAGTTTAACAAAACCGATAGATTTACTCGGTTGTAACGGTGTGTTATCCGCTAGGCGGTAGCCTCTTGCTGCTTTTGAATAAAGCCCCAAGCGCACACTGTTTTGGCTTATTAATTTATCTGCTAAAGCAAATAGCTCGTCTCGGCTACCTTCGACGAGCTCTATTTCAAGCTCGCTAATAATCTCCACTTTACCCGAGGCGGCCACTTCACCTTTATCTAATACCACTTCAATTTTGGCACCATTTTGCGTTTCAATTAACCACGTACGGCGGATAAAATTAGTACTAAATATAGGGTAGAGGTTTTGTGATATAACATCAATTTGCATGCCGTGTGGCCAAATTGATGAATCAAACGCCATTAAATTAGGTCGATGTGTTTCTATGGGAAGGTTATATTCTGGACGTTGATGTAATCCCCCCACCACGTCTCCTGCAAGCTTAATTGTTTGCTCACAGCGCTCGTCTGTACAACGCGTTCTAAAACCAATATCGAGTGCTCTCAGCTCTCTGCTTGGCGTATCAAAATAAGCATTTTGCAAACTTTTAGAAGGCTTGTTTGTGACTGTTTTTGCAAATTGAGTAATTAACGAGGGGATCAGTGGAATGACGTCATCTGATACCAAAAACTTCAGTTCTATCTCAGTATCCATTAGGCTTGCGGATTACCCTTAAAATTAATAAGTGCTCAAAATAAACAAAGCAGACCTATATTGCAAATTTTTTAGTCATAAACACGCAAGCAAAATGCTTTGGTTACAATATCTATCTTGCTATTAAACTATTAAATCCATACTATCTATATACTTATGCGAAATAAAAATCACGTTCACAACGGACACTGCTAGATTAACAAGGTAGATAAATGCTAAAACACTGTTTACTATGGCTGCTTTTAACAGCCGCCCCGTTTATGAGCCAAGCAGAGGAAGCTCAATCAACGCCGCCTACTAATGCTAAAACAGCTTATATAATCGATAACTTGTATACTTTTATGCGTTCAGGCGCCAGTAAAGACTATCGCTTACTCGGTTCTATAGATGCAGGCACGCAACTGACTTTATTATCTGATGAACAAAACGGTTTTATAAAAGTTAAAGATGATAAAGACCGTGAAGGCTGGGTAGAGGCTAAATTCATCAGCGAATCAGCTGGTTTAAAGCAGCAGTATCAAGCGCTTAACAGCGAAATTAGCGCTATGCAAAATAAATTACGCCAAGCGCAAGTAGAATTACCTGAACTACAAGAACAAAACTCACAGCTAACCGAACAAAATGCTCAGCTGTTAGCACAAATAAGTCAATTACAAGACTCGCTTGCTCAAGAACAACAATTAAAGCAAGCAACCAGTGCTAAAGAAAAGCGTCAGCTACTCACTTATGGTGGTGCTATTGCATTTTTAGGTTTGTTCTTAGGAATTATTTTAACTATTGTGTTATCGCGCAGAAAACGCTATGAAGGTTGGGCGTAAGCGCCACCTATATTGCAGGCATAAAAAAAGCATCAAAAAGATGCTTTTTTTATGCCTGCAATTTTTTATACCTGCAATAATGTACTCAAAGGTTACATATCTAAACGCAGTCCAGGATCCTGTTTGATTTTTTCTATTACCATGTAAGTGTGGTGTGTACCCACTCCCGGAATATCAACCAAATCACCTAATACTTCTCTGTATTCGTCCATATTAGAGACACGAATTTTTAATAAATAGTCGTAACCACCCGCTACCATGTCACATTCAACAACCTGCTTAATTTTAAGAATGTGTTCGCGAAACACTTTAAATACCGCTGTATTTGAGGTGACTAATGATACCTGCACATGCGCCACTAAGCTTTGATTGAGCTTTTCCTCGCTTAACTTTGCAAAATATCCCTCAATGTAGCCTTCTTGCTCCAGACGTTTAACTCTATCTAAACAAGGACTAGGACTTAAATTCACTTGTTTTGCGAGGTTAACATTTGAAATTCTACCATTGCGCTGCAAAACGTCTAAAATTGATATATCGATACGATCAAGCAGGCGTAATCTATTCGGATTAGTCATATCAGTATTTTATATGGATAAGTTAATAATATGCCCTGTAAATTATCGTAAAACGGCAAAATTAACCAGCATATTCTGCTGGATTTTAATTAGAATGCACGCTTTACACCAACAACATTTAGCGGTAATTAACAATTACCCTAAGTCTTAACACTCCTGAGGGTTGCTTATGTTATTCAATGGCGATTTAACAACGACTTGTCCGATCAGACAAAAGATCCGTGACTTCTACCGTATAGATGAAAATGCGGTTATTGATCACATTTTACCACTTGCAGAAGTCGGTGTTAAAGCACGAAGCCGTGCATGGGAAAGAGCTCGCCAAATAGTTTTAAACATTCGTAAAGACCAAGACGGTCAAAGCGGTGTTGATGCGCTATTAAATGAATTTTCACTATCGAGTGAAGAGGGTGTGGTATTAATGTGTTTAGCCGAAGCGCTGCTTCGTGTTCCTGATAAAGCAACTCAAGAAACATTAATACGTGATAAATTAGCAAACGGTGATTGGAGCTCTCACTTAGGTAGTAGTGACTCTTTATTCGTTAATGCCTCGTCTTGGGGATTATTAGTAACCGGTAAAATGGTTAACTATAACGATAAGACTAAAGAGCAACAGTTTGGCATACTCAAAAAAACCATTGGTCGTTTAGGCGAGCCAGTTATACGTAAGTCTGTTAACTTTGCTATGAAGATAATGGGCAAACAGTTCGTAATGGGTCGTACCATTAACGAAGCGATTGAGCGTGCTGCTGAAAAAGAGCAAAAAGGCTATGTATATTCTTACGATATGCTAGGCGAAGGTGCTCGCACAATGAAAGACGCCAAGCGTTACTTTGATAGCTACATGAATGCGATTCATGCTATCGGTAAAGCCGCAAATGGCCGTGGTCCAATAAAAAGCCCAGGTATTTCTGTAAAGTTATCGGCTATTCACCCTCGATATGAGTTCACTCATAGAGAGCGTGTAATGGAAGAAATCGTTCCAAAACTAAAAGAACTAGCCCTTGCCGCTAAAAAATACGATATCGGCTTTACTGTTGATGCTGAAGAAGCTGACCGTTTAGATATTTCTCTTGATGTTATTGAGGCAGTATTTAGCGATGACGATTTAGGCGATTGGCAAGGTTTTGGTTTAGCGGTTCAGGCTTATCAAAAACGCGCTATTTTTGTTATTGAATGGCTAACCGACCTAGCAACCCGTGTGGGTCGCAAAATGATGGTGCGTTTAGTAAAAGGCGCATACTGGGATACAGAAATCAAAACCACACAACAAGATGGTTTAGATTACTTCCCGGTGTTTACCCGTAAAGCAACCACGGATGTATCATATAAAGCGTGTGCGATTAAAATGCTCGAAGCACGTGATGTACTTTACCCGCAATTTGCAACACACAACGCCTACACCGCAGCGACTATTTTAGAAGTGGCCAAAGGTGATAACCAAGGTTTTGAATTCCAACGTCTTCACGGTATGGGTGAATCTTTATTTGACCAAATCGTTGATGAAGAAAAAATTCAGTGCCGCGTATACGCACCGGTCGGCCAACACGAAGACCTACTTGCTTACCTTGTGCGTCGTTTACTAGAAAACGGCGCTAACTCGTCATTTGTAAATGCCATTGTAGATACCACACAACCGGTTGAAGCATTATTGCCAGATCCTGTTGAAACACTGCAAGGTTTACGTAATAAATACAACACACAGATAAAAATGCCAATTGATTTATACGGTGAAGAACGTGCCAATTCAAAAGGTATGGACTTAACTGATATTAACGTGATCACCCCGTTTAAAGAAAATTTAGACACTTGGTTTGAAGAGCACTTAATTGATGAAAGTCAAGTACCAGAGGGCGCGCTGGCAGTTAAAAACCCTGCAAACCATAAAGAAATTATTGGCCATATAAAATTACAAAATAGCGATGAAATGAAAGTGTTGCTAGCCAACGCTGAAACCGCATTTGAATCATGGTCACAAACACCGGTAAAAGAGCGCGCCAATTTGTTGCGTCGCGTTGCTGATATTTTAGAGCGCCATCACGATGAGCTTGTTGCTATCTGTATTAAAGAAGCAGGTAAAGTAGCACAAGATGGTATTGATGAAGTACGTGAAGCCGTTGATTTTTGTCGTTACTACGCAGCCCGTGCAGAAGAGCTTGCGCAAGATGAGCGCTTTGAAGCCCGTGGTGTTATTTTATGTATTAGCCCATGGAACTTCCCGCTCGCTATTTTCTTGGGTCAAGTTGCAGCGGCCATTGTTACCGGTAACACGGTTATTGCAAAACCAGCAGAGCAAACCAGCTTAATCGCACTTCGTGCCATTGAATTAATGCTATCAGTTGGTTTACCTGAGCACGTTGTACAACCTGTCATTGCTCGCGGTAGCGAAGTAGGTAAAACCATTGTTCCTGATGAGCGTATTCAAGCTGTTATGTTTACAGGTTCAACTGAAACGGGCACGCTTATCTCGCAAACATTAGCAGCACGTAACGATATTCAGGTGCCTTTAATTGCAGAGACTGGCGGCCAAAACTGTATGATTGTTGACTCAACAGCGCTTCCTGAGCAAGTTGTTGATGATGTTATCAGTTCTGGTTTCCAAAGTGCAGGTCAACGTTGTTCAGCATTACGCGTACTCTTTATTCAAGAAGACGTAGCTGATGGCATTATCGATATGCTTAAAGGCGCACTTGCTGAGTTGCATATTGGCGACCCATCATTACTCTCTACAGACGTAGGCCCAGTAATAGATGAAAAAGCGCTTAAAACACTCAACGACCATGTTGAATACCTAAAGGGTAATGCAACACTTCACTATGAGTGTAAAATTCCTGATAACAGCGAAAATGGCGCATTTTTCTTTGCACCACGTTTATACGAAATTAAAGACTTATCGGTATTGAAACGTGAAGTATTTGGCCCGTGTGTGCATGTTATCCGCTTTAAATCGAGTGAGCTTGATAGTGTTGTCGACCAAATCAACAACACGGGTTACGGCTTAACAATGGGTATTCATTCTCGCATTGAAGAACGTTGTGAACATTTAGCGAAAATGTCGCGTGCAGGTAACGTATACATCAACCGTAATATGATTGGTGCCATTGTTGGCGTGCAACCGTTTGGTGGCCGTGGACTCTCTGGTACTGGCCCTAAAGCCGGTGGACCAAACTACCTACAACGCCTAATAAAAGAAAAAGCATCACCAGATAACGTACAAATGACTAACCTAACGCCAGATGAGCTTGATTTACACCACTACAGTGGCGCAAATGAGCAAGTAGAAAAGCTGATGGTTAACTCTATGCGCGATGAAAAAATCTGGCGTGCAACGCCACTGAATGATCGTGTTTCTGCGGTACGTCAGTTATTAGCGAAAGTAGCGACGGTTGAAATTATTGACGACCTCGCGGACGATTTAGCGTTAACACTTGCCGATGCACGTGCTCAGTTAAACCGCTTAGAAAAGCACATGCGTAAATATACAACATTGCCAGGGCCAACAGGTGAGTCGAATACACTTCACCTTGAAGCTCGTGGTTGTGTGGTTTGTTACGCAGATAAAAGCACCTCATTTAACTTTTGGGCACTGTCTATTATTACCGCACTAGCGGCTGGTAATACGGTAATTACTGTTGCATCTGAAATATTTTACGACGAAGCGGTTGCCTTTAGAGATAAGTTTATTGCAACCGGCGTTGCTGAAGGTGTTTTCCAAGTAGCTAAACCAAACCAGTTACAAGCTATATTGGCACACCCTCACCTAGCGGGTGCGGTAGTTGCTGCACGTTCTTCTCGCTTAGGCTACTTCAGCCAACAGCTTGCACAACGTAAAGGCGCAATACTGCCAGTGATCAGCTCAGAGTATTACGACACGCTAATTAAGCGCCTTATTACTGAAAAAACAATCAGTATCGATACAACGGCATCAGGCGGTAACACCTCGTTGATGACGCTTGTTGAAGATGATGAATAGAAAATAGTCATCATTTAATTAAAAAGGCATCAATTTGATGCCTTTTTTATTTCTAAATGTGAATTTATTTGTTACTTTCTCTAATCATATTTGTTAATTAGAGTTCACTTTGAAAACCATTCCGACTACACAGCTAAAACCTGGTATGTTTGTACAAAAGGTTGTTAAGCAAACTGGCAATATTAGAATAAAAAACCAAGGCTGGGTTAAAACTCAAAGTGGAATTGATAAATTAATAAAATCTGGCATTTTAGAGGTAGAAATCGATCCTGATAAAATGCTCACCTCTGAAGAATCTGAAACACAACCAACGCCTGCGACTAAGCACGAAATCAAAAAGCGCGATCCATGGTTAATAACCCACAGCGCTGAGCAAGAAATGAGTAAAGCTAAAAAGCTTTATGATGAAGCAAAAAACTTACAAACCAAAGCATTTGGCGATATAGAATCTGGCCGCACTGTTGATGTTGCTCCTTTTAGGGAGCTGGCTAGCGGGTTTATTGACTCCGTATTTAGAAATCAAGATGCGCTGGCGTGCATTACGCAAATGCGCCAAAAAGATGCCTATTTATTAGAGCACTCGATAAATGTGTCTATTTTAATGAGTATTTTTGCAAAACATCTCAATATTGAAAAACCAATCATTGAAGAACTTGCAACAGGTGCCCTATTGCATGATATGGGAAAAATAAAAATACCTGACGCGATTCTCAACAAACCAGGTCGCTACAGTGACGAAGAATTTAAAGTGATGCAAAACCATGCGCGCTTTAGCAAAGAAATACTAGAAGACGCAGGATTAACGGGGATTGCTGTTGATATCGCAGGTATGCACCATGAGCGCTTAGATGGTAAAGGCTACCCCTTTGGTAAGAAAGGCGATGAAATAAGCCAATATGTTCGTATGGCCTCTATTGTTGATGTATATGATGCATTAACCGCTGAACGCGTTTATAAAGCGGGTATGGAGCCAATTAAGGCGTTTAAAATATTAAAACAAGGTTGCCCTGATAGCTTTGATGGCGTGCTACTTAATAAGTTTATTCAATGCATTGGTATTCACCCAGTGGGCACGCTGGTAAAACTTTCCAGCCAAAAAGTGGGGTTGGTGACCCAAAGTAATCCTGCAACACCATTAAAACCAGTCGTAAAAACGTTTTTTAATGCCAAACATGGGCGTTACACTGAAGTTCAAGATATTGACTTATCAAGCAAAAGAACGCAAGACACGCTTGAATCAGCAGTGAAACCCAAAGAATATAATATAGATTTAGAGGGCTTTTATAAGCACTCTATCTTTAGTTAATTGGCCACTACTGTGGCCAATCTTGCAGGGCTTTTAAGCTAAACTCATAGCCATCAAAATCAAGTACGCTCTGATCCGGTGCTATTTCTAACACCTTCAACGCACCAATAGACTCCCCCTCATATAGCTCTCTGCCATTGAGCTTTATCCAGCGCTTATCTGCTGTCGACGAATAAATATGTGCCTGATATTTAATGCTTGGCAACATACTTTGTAGGCCATCCGGCAGTAGTTCAACGGGTTGTACCCGTGATGAATGACGAGAGCCTTGAGTTACTTCGTAGTCGGCTGTTGTTTCTGTGTCATTAACGGCTTGCGCAAACGCATTTTTAAGCGTGTCGGGAACCGTATCTAGTTCAGCGGTTGATTCTGGCTGAGCAGGCACATTTTGATTAAGTGGTTTACCTAACACTTTGTATTTACTCAACTCATCGGCACTGAGTGTTCTTTTCGTTGGCTGAGTTGGTACGCTTTTCGGTTGGCTGCTCGGTGATTGAAAACTAGATGAAACGTTATTCTGCGCCGAGAAATTTTGCGTTTGCCCTTGAGACGCTTGATTAACGCTCATAGGTAAATATTGCCCTTGTGGCGTAAGCAACATTTGCTGCACACCCGTTGGGGTTTGTACATAAACCAACTGCCCTGCCAGTGGCACAGAATTGTTAGGCGCAGTTGTAACAAGGGGCGCTTGAGGGGTTGTTACTGCTTGAACAACCGTTTTTTGTACTTCCTCTGGGCTTGTTGGTTTTTCTACCACTGCTGAGTCTTTTTGACTAAGGTCATTTTGGAAAACCTTATTTTTTACGGCTACATTTTCTTGTTGCAGCCACTTCCCGACAAAAAAGCCACTGGTCAATATACCCGTTGCCAATAAACTTCCTGCGAGTAAAAAACTAATTCGACGATAGGTCATCAACTGGTGTTGTTGTTTTAATTGTTGCGCTTGCAAGTCATATTGCTCTGCGCTCATGGTATCGTGCTTTGACTGCTTTAACGCATCTAATAAATAAGACATGAATCACCTAACTAAAGAATAAATGACAGGCCAATTCCTGCACAAAAAAGCATTAACGCAGCAGCACTATAAGGCCAAATCGAACCTGTTTTACTCACCTTATTATTTGTGGCAATAAAATCGATAGGTAAAGATTCACTCGCCGCTTGCTTAACAATATCACTGCCAACAATTTCTTGCTGTTTGGAAAATGCCCCTACTAATGCGCGTTCACACACCAGATTCATTAATCGTGGCACACCGCCTGTGAGCTGATGCACCATTTGCATCGCTTCCATTGAAAATATTTTCTTGTCACAACCTGCTATATGCAACCGGTGTTGAATATAAGCAATGGTTTGCCCTGGTGTTAGCGCTAACAAGTGATACCTGGCTGTAATACGCTGTGCTAGTTGCCTTAACTCATTACGCTTTAAAAGTAGCTGTAACTCAGGCTGCCCAACTAATACTATTTGTAATAACTTTTTATGGTCCGTTTCGATATTGGTTAATAAGCGAAGTTGTTCAAGCACATCGGGGGCAAGCAACTGTGCTTCATCAATAATTAAAATAGTATGCCCCCCCGCTTTATTATTAAACTCAAGGTGCTTTTTAATCACATCCGTTAGACTCTTCAGCGTGGCATTTTTGGCGTCGTAAGTTATTTGTAATTCATCGCAAATACTGGCTAACAGTTCAAGTTCTGATAACGCAGGGTTATGGATCATGGCTACTTGGGTATTTTCAGGCAGTCGCTCTAACATACTACGTGTTATGGTGGTTTTACCTGTACCCACTTCACCTGTTAACAGCACAAAGCCACCGTCTTCACCTAGTCCATAGGTAAGGTGCGCTAATGCTTCTTTATGGCGTTCACTTAAAAATAAGTAGTGGGGATTAGGCGAAATTGAGAATGGCTTTTCTTGTAAACCAAAATAGCTTAAATACACCTTTATAGTCCTTGGTCGTTAATTCACGGTCTATAATGGCAAAAAAATAGCCTGGGTGACAACTACAACCAGGCTTTATTATTAAAATAGTGTAAATAAAAAGGCTAACCGTAAATAAAAGAGCATTTTTAGATTCGCTAATATATTAATTAACTACTTCTCATAGCGTACTAGGCGTAAATATACGTTACTTGTTTTAGCATGTAAGCTATTTAAACCACTGGAAAATTGATAAACCCATGCCGAATTTATATTGCTAATACCCGAGGTATTAGACCAATAATTTTGCGACTGCGTTGCTAAAAAAATACCCGCATTAATACTTGGATCGGTACAACGGTGATCTACTATACTAGCTAACTCTTTAATACTCGGCACTTGCCAGTCGTTATAATTTGCCGTGGTGTCATTCAGTGCGCCTTTAAGTGAGGCCTGCCAGTTTAATGGTTGAGTATCACCATCGCAGCTAGTTGTTTCGCTATTATAAACTTGACCATAATTACAGCGCTGCCACATTAGCCCTGTTTTAGTATCTGACACAGTGCCATCAATATTAATCACAAATCGGTCGGTATCATCGCTAGTCGCGACTTCCTGATAACACTGCTGCGCTGCAAGTGACTGACTTAATCCTAAGGCTAATAACATAGAGACTTTAATTAATTTCATAATAATCACCTTAACGATTTCTAACTAAGCGCACATAAGCGGCATTATCTTTTGGATAGGCTAAATCATTGCCATCCATCATATCGATAATGTAAGCCTGTGATAAACTAGCACCATCAACAGCCGTTTGCGAAGTCCAATAGCGTAAATGCCCTTCGGTGTTAGTCGATGGTGTATTAGGAAAAAATGCAGTATCTATCAATACGTTTTGCCCTTGCTTACCATAATCAATTAAACCTAAAAGTTCAGTATAAGTGGGTAAACGCCAGTTACTACCACCACAAAAATCAAGCGCATTAACTTCATCAATATAGGTTTGTAATCCGCAATCAGTATTGCTCGGGCACGTGGTATTATCACTACCCGCTACATCGCCGCTATTGACAGTCCCTTGCCAAATGTAACGGTTTTGCCCATCACGTAAAGTGGTATTTGGTAACACCCCGGAATAAGGGCTTTTTACTTCCCAAACAAGGCCGGTAGTATTATCACGAATACAGCTAAAGTTTTGCGCATCATCGAGAAGCTCATCGGCAAACTCATTAAGTTTGGTGTAATCAAAAGCCAGATTCCCTTTACCCACTTTACCTAAACGATTGGCAAAACTATCGCGCCCAAGATCAGCATCTTGAGCTGGAAATTCATCATTATTACAATTAATTCGCTGAGTATTGTTATAACACTCTCCTACTCCTGTATCATTTATTAACCCTAGCGCTTTGGGTGTTACATCAATAAATACGGTATCTGTGTCGGTGCGCCCTTTTAAGTCCATAACTTGTACTTCAAAGCTAAGCGTTGCATTTAAATCAATATCAGAGGCAAAAAAGCTGGCAGTACATGACTGTGATTCAATCAGGGTTTCTGCATTACCGGTAAGTTGTTGCCACTTACATTGATAAGATTGAGTTGCCGCTTCGCTTGCAGTGGCATCTAAAATAACCTTATCAAACTCTTCTACTGTTTGATTAGCGCCTGCATCGGCAATAATCACCTGGGCTGTTTTATTAAGGGTCATATCAAATTGTGATGCAGATACTCCGCCCTCATCATCTGTTACGGTGAGCTGCCATTTTAAGTTGGTGTTATTTTCTAATAATGGATGAGGAAAACTAAGCGTTGGATTGGTATAGCTATCAATTGTTAAATCCGGCCCTGACAATAATTGCCACAAATAACTGCTAATTTCGCCATTTTCATCGGGGTCTGTGGAAGTTAAACCACTAAGGGTTACAGTATCCTTATAAACTGAGGGCAAGTTTGCAGGAGCAACTTGAGTAACAACAGCAAGAGGAAGCTGATTATTAGAGGCAATGAAAACACTCAAGTCGTCATTCACTAAACTGCCATCTGACGTTTGATAGCTAACTCTTAATACCAGTTCACTGTCAGACTTTACATCTGGTGCAGTAATGGTTTGTTCAGCCCCTTCAAGCGGAAACACATCTATAATAGGGCCACTTACACGCTGCCAAGTAAATGTACCATCTGCAGGAGAGCCTTTTGCAGAAATAGTAAACTCTGATTTTTCTACAACTTGAAGATCGTTACCTGCAAATACTGATGTTTTTATATCACTGTTATCAGCACCGCCTCCCCCTCCGCATGCAGCCAAAAGCAAGCATGACATAAGTGGTATTAACGAAATTGCTCTCATACTCAGCACCTTTTTGTCTTAAAATTATCTAATAAAACTATTAAGCAAAAAAAATGCCATTATAAATTATAAATAGCTATCTTGATGAATACGAACAAATAATTTAGTGCCAACTTTACTGTAATCTACTTTATATTCGCGGCCATCTAAGGATTGAATAAACAACAATTGTTTTTCTTCGCTAAATACATCAGCACTAGTAATATAAACAACGTCGAGGTAACGCTCTTTTGCATCTCGGCGGTTTTTTGGCAATTCTTCTTTAAATGGCTCAAGACCATTACCTGTTACTTTAATTTTAGGGTGAGTCTCACCATTAACAATCACTAAATCTAGTTTTCTGTCTTTATGTATTATGGTGTTTCGACCACTTTTAATGAAAGATCTGTCTTGGCTCATAGTTATTCCTAATCCCGCAGTGAGTGCTTATATTATTATTCACACTGCGACTTTATAAACTGAGAGGGATCGCGCTTCCATTTATTTAAATTTGCGCTAAATTCCCAAATATCACTTTCTATTACACTCGCTGGTAACAGTAAGTCATACCCTGTTAAAAGCTGAAGATGTTTAGCCCTATTAGCAAACATCGCTATGAGCCCATTATAGTCAATTCCTTTTTTTGACCTATATTTATTATCTTCAACTAACCATTCTGATGGGCAATGCCCATTTTTGCAATTTTTTTGAACAACTTGCATAAAGAAATGTCGCTGCTCTATCAACAATTTACCCGCAATTCTTGGAGCTAAAGCAGACAAGAATGAATCTATATCATTTAACTTAATACCAATCGCATTAAGCTCAAGGTAATCAATGCCATTATCAACCTTAGGTATACCACAATGGTGCAAATTCTCTGGGTGTAAATGCCATTGTCCATACTTATGCTGATATATTAATTGCTGCTCAGTTAAAATAATACTATAAAAAGGTTCTTGTGTTTTAAAAAAGCCAATTAAAATTGCAGCAATACATAAACTTACTAAAAAAATTTCGATAATACTTATTTCGCCTGGGCGTAATAAATTAAACAGCATGATAATAATCAAGCCAATGCTGCCTACCATTAATATTTCAATTCCATTTTTAGCGCCTTGCGCTCGGTAATTTAGTATTTGTTTATTTATATTAGCCATACTGAAAAAACGCCATATAAAATATAAACATAATAATAGCCCACAATACTAACTTTCTCAGCGTTAAACAGCGTTTGCATGATGTTTTAAAGCTCATCAATTAACTCCCATTATTACTGTTAAATATGCGCAATGACTAAGTATCAGTTATTTTTACGCTTAACGCACAAATTAATGAGATACATAACCGCCTTTTTTTGTCCTGATTTCGTACAATACTTATAATCTATTTTCAGGTATGAAAACAATGCACTCTAAACAATCAGGTAAAGCCTTATTTCCATTTATTATTTCGTTACTAATAATTTTTAGCGTTTATTTGTATTTTCCCGCATCACAGGGCGAGCAAGCCAATTACTCGGCAATGACAACGCAAGTCTCTGCCCACACGGTAAGCTCGCAAGAAAACGCAATTATGATTGAAGCCATTGGCAGTGCTCGTGCTAATCAGGCTATCTACATTAAAAGCGCCCAAAACGATTATGTCACTAGCATTTACTTTGAAGATGGCGACTTGGTCAGCAAAGGACAAAAATTAGTACAACTGCAAAACCAACAAGAACAATTTGCAGTAAAAGAACTTAGCATTAATTTACAAGAAGAAAAACGTCAATTAGCCAGACTGACCGAGCTTTCTCGCTCGCAAGCGACGGCCAAGTCATTGCTTGAAGAACAACTCGCTCGCGTTGATGCCAGCGAAGCACAACTTGAAAGTGCTAAAACCAAACTCAATGAAATGGCCATCACCGCGCCTTTTTCTGGGTTACTGGGGAAACGCGAAATATCGGTGGGTGCGTATATTAATAATAGTACTGTGATCACAACCCTCGATGACATTAGTATTATAAAAGTTGATTTTAAAGTGCCTGAAAAGTATTTAGCTCAATTGAAAAACGGCATGATTGTTCGCACTCAAAACGATGCTTACCCTGATCAAACCTTCAGCGGTAAAGTAACCCATATAAGCTCACGTATCGACTCAATCACTCGCAGTGTAGAGGTAACAGCCAGTTTTGCTAATAAATCAGGTTTACTTCGCCCAGGTATGTTGCTTAAAACTGCACTAGAGCTAAGCAGTAACCAAGCGCTGATGGTGCCTGAAAAGGCCATTATTCCTCTGCAAGATAAGCATTACGTTTTTCAAATTGAAGATGGCATAGCAAACCGTAAAGAAGTACATGTTGCAAGTAGAAATAATGGCTGGGTTGCGATAGACAAAGGGTTAAGTAATGGCGAGCAAATTGTTACCGAGGGAATAATTAAAATTCGCTCAGGTAGTAAAGTAAGCGTTAAGGGGTAACACGTGAAAATTATCGATACTAGCGTCAAACGCCCCGTTTTTGCGATTGTTATTAACTTACTGTTACTCACATTTGGCTTAGTTGCTTTTAGCATGTTGCCTTTGCGAGAGTATCCAGATATTGAAACACCGATTGTAAATATTAGTACTGAATATACCGGTGCATCTGCCGAAATTATTGAAACAAAAATAACGCAAGTTATTGAAAATCGTATTTCGGGCATTGAAGGTATTAAAAGTATTAACTCATCGAGTCGTAATGGCCGCTCAAACATTACCATTGAGTTTAATATTAGCCGTGACATAGACGATGCCTCCAACGATGTGCGTGAACGTGTAGCGCGTGCACTTGATAGCCTACCCGAACAAGTGCGTCCTCCTGAAGTATCAAAATCAAATAGTGACGAAAGCCCTATCGCGTGGTTTGTACTTAACAGCGAAACCATGGATTCATTGCAACTTTCTGATTATGCACAGCGTTTTATTGTAGATCGATTAGCCGTTGTTGATGGCGTATCGAATGTGCGCATTGGGGGGGAGCGAAAGTATGCCATGAAAGTATGGCTTAACCGCCAAGCGATGGCCGCCCGTGGTATTACCTCCAGTGATATTGAGCAAACACTGCGTAGTGAAAATGTAGAACTTCCGGCCGGTGAAATTGAATCAGTTGATCGTGATTTTACCGTTCGCACTGCCCGCAGCTATAAAAACCAACGTGATTTTCAAAACCTAGTTATTAAACGAGGTGAAGATGGTTATTTAGTGCGTCTAGGCGAAGTGGCTGACGTAAAACTAGAAGCCGCCGATGATGAAAGTTTATTCCGAGGTAATGGCCGTAATATGATTGGTATGGGTATTGTTAAACAAGCCAAAGCCAATACCCTAACTGTGGTTGATAACGCCCGCAGTGAACTGGAAAAAATAAAACGTAATTTACCTGAAGGCACCACCATAGAAGACAGTTATGATTCTTCGGTATTTATTAAAGAGTCAATTAATGAGGTTTATAAAACTTTAGCAATTTCTATGGGGTTAGTCGTGCTTATTATCTTTATATTTTTAGGTAACATTCGCGCCACTCTTATTCCCGCGGTCACAGTACCGGTCGCCCTAGTCAGTAGTTTCATGTTTTTATTAGCAATGGGTTATTCAATTAACTTATTAACTCTACTAGCACTGGTGTTAGCAATAGGCTTAGTGGTTGATGATGCCATTGTAATGCTAGAGAATATTCACCGCCGTATTGAACTTGGTGAACCGCCTTTATTGGCAGCTTATCGCGGCGCACGTGAGGTGGGCTTTGCAATTATAGCCACCACCTTAGTGCTTATATCCGTGTTTGTACCATTAGTGTTTATGGAAGGACGAATTGGCGCACTATTTACAGAGTTTGCTATGGCAGTAAGTGCTGCCGTGTTTTTCTCTAGTATCACTGCGTTGACACTCTCTCCGGCGCTGTGTTCAAAAGTGTTAAAGGCCTCTGAAAAAGAAAGTAAGTTTAGCCAAGTTATGGACCGTTTTTTTACTAAATTAGAAAATGGATACCGTAACGCTTTAGCGTCAAACATGACCCGTAAATGGGGCTTAATGCTGAGCTTAGTTTTGGCTGGGTTTGTTAGTTATTCATTATTTTTACAAATACCCTCAGAGCTCACGCCAAAAGAAGATCGTGGCACCTTCTTTGTGCTTATGAATGGCCCTGAAGGGGCAAGTTATGAAAATAACGCAGCTAATATGGCAAAAATTGAAGAACGCTTAATGCCTTATTCTGAATCTGGCGAACTAAGTCGAGTGCTTGTTCGAGTCCCAGGTTGGGGTGGCAGTGGCGGCGTGGCTATTGTTGGCATGGCTGATTGGGATAAGCGCAAACGCTCAACATGGGAAGTCATGGATGAAATAAGCGGCAAAATGCAAGAGGTCACCGACGTTCGTGCATTTGCTATTATGCGCCGTGGTATTGGCGGAGGTGGTTCATCTCGCCCTATTGAATTTGTTTTGCAAGGTAATGATTATGCTCAACTTGCCGATTGGCGAGATAGAATTATTAAACGCGCTGAGAAAAACCCTGGATTAGTGCGTATTGATCATGATTATAAAGAAACCTTCCCTCAGTTTTTAGTCAGTATTGATAAAAATAAAGCCGCTGATTTAGGCGTATCAGTCTCTGATGTGGGTCGTACACTTGAAACCATGCTTGGCCAACGCCGTGTAACCACCTTTATTGACCGCGGTGAAGAATACGATGTAATTTTAAAGGGCACAAAACAAGACTTTGCCAACCCGACTGATATTTCAAATATTTACCTAAAATCACGTAGCGGAGAACTTGTTCCTCTTGATAGCCTTATTAGCTTAAAAGAAGAAGCCACCGCCTCGCGTTTAAACCGCTATAACCGAATGCGTGCAATTACTTTAAGTGCCAACCTCGCTGATGGTTACACGCTAGAACAAGCACTAAACTTTTTAAACAAGGTTGCCACAGAGGAAAACGACATTGATGGTGCCATTGACTATAAAGGTGAGTCGCAATTGTTTTATGAAGGTGCCTCAGCCATGACCTATGTGTTTGTGCTGGCATTAACCGTGACCTTTTTAGTACTGGCAGCTCAGTTTGAAAGTTTTATGCATCCATTTGTTATTATGTTAACTGTGCCACTTGGTTTAATGGGTGCCATGTTTGGGCTGTGGAGTATGGGGTTAACGCTTAATATATACAGCCAAATAGGCATTGTTATGCTCATTGGGTTAAGTGCTAAAAACGGTATACTGATCGTTGAATTTACCAACCAGTTACGTGATAAAGGCGTAGAATTTAGTGAGGCTATTTTACAAGCGGCTACACAGCGTTTGCGCCCTATTATTATGACTTCCCTAACAACGGTTATGAGTGCCGTACCTTTGGTGTTGGCTTCCGGTCCAGGCTCGGAAAGTAGAATGGTAATTGGTGTGGTGGTATTTACTGGCGTAACGGTGGCAACCATACTAACTCTGTTTGTGGTGCCAGCCGCTTATTACGCACTAGCGCGAAACACACAATCACCTGAGTTTTTACAACAAAAACTTGATAAGCAAGCCGCTGAAAAACCGCTTAAAGAGATCTAAGTCACTTAGAGCGTCGTAACTAGCTGTTACGGCGCTTTATTCAGTGCACATATTCCTAACAATTGAGGAAGTACTTATGAGTTCGACCACACAAGTAGCAACACTCGGCGGCGGCTGTTTTTGGTGTATTGATGCAGCATTTAGGCGTGTAAAAGGTGTACTCAGTGTTTGCTCTGGTTATACTGGTGGACATACTGATAACCCAACATACAAAACTATTTGCACTGGCAACAGTGGCCATGCAGAGGTAATTAAGGTTGAATTTGATGCCAGTGTTATCAGCTTTGAAACCTTACTCGCGATGTTTTTTACCCTACACGATGCCACACAACTAAATCGCCAAGGTAACGATATAGGCACTCAATACCGCAGCGTTGTGTATTATCATAATGAGCAACAACAAGTACAAACACAGGCAGTTATTGCAGAGCTGCAAAGTCATGTTAGCGAACCTATAGTGACTGAGGTGAGCCCAGCAACCACTTTTTACCCCGCAGAGCACTACCATCAGGACTATTACAATGAAAATCCTGAGCAGGGCTATTGCAGTATTTTAATTGCACCCAAATTACATAAGTTTGAAACCGAATTTAGCGAGTTTTTATCGAAATAAAGTGCTTTTAATAAATAGCCCAGCAATAAGCTGGGCTATTTGTTCCTTGGCAACTAGGATAAGTGACTAAAACTGATAATTTGCCCCTACAAAGAAAGTTCTTCCCGCGCTGTTATAACCTAATAGCTTACCACTGGCAGCAAAGCCCGTCGCAGCAGTAAAATATTCTTCATCAGTAATATTCTCTATTCGAGCAGCTAACGACAAATTATCTAGCAACTGGTAATTGGCTGCTATATTAAATACCGTATAAGCAGCGAGCTCCGAGTCATAATACGCAATCGAAGGACGCGATGAGCGATATTGCATATCCAAGCTGGCATCAAAATCACCCCATGTTTTAGCGAGTTGATAATTAAACGATTCAGAAGGTCTACGTGGTAAATCGGTATTCGTTTTTTCATCTGTAGCGTCTAAAAAGCTAAAATTAACCGAGTGTTCAAAGCCTAGCGCTGAAAACTCTGCCGACAGCTCAAATCCCTGCATAGATACTTTATCTATGTTAGTGGCAATATATTTACCTGAGTCTGCATCATAATTATTACTAATCAAATTATTGATACGGTTATCGAAAATAGCAATATCATAACGGCCCCATTGGGTTTCTAAAGTTATACCAAGCTCATTATTTAAGGCTTCTTCAGGTTTAATATTATTGTTTGGTAAATAGTACGGGCTGTTAGTCACAAACGCATTAATTAACGAAGGAGCTCTAAATGCAGTACCGTGATTTAAACGTAGTGTTACATAGTTATTTGCTTTGTAACCAAGTCCTGTACTGTAAGTGTTTGCACGGCCATGGAAGTCATAATCATCGGTTCTAACAACCGCATTTGCTAACCATTTGTTATGGCTATAAAACGCGCCTATAAACAACGCCTTATTATCGCGTTTTTCTTCTGATGACGTTGCTGACGAGTTTGATAAATCCTCAGATAAATAATTAAAGCCACCCGATAGTTCAAGTTCTTCAGTAAGGGTATAAAGCCCTCGATATTCAAACTCAACACGCTCTGTGCTATACACTTGCTGCACATCGGTACCTGTTTGGGTATTTTCTTCTTGCGAAACGCTCACCGAAGTACTTTGGCTATATACATCAGAGGCTTTGTTCCAGCCTAGCTTAGCGGTGTAATTTTCAAAGTCGTAGGCGTCGTTACCCCATGCATTATCATATTGTGCTTCGCCTTCACTATACTGAGATTGCAGGCTCAATTGGCCTAGTTCAGCAAGCTCATAAGCTAAATTAAAGCCAATGTTTTTATTTTTGTAGCCATCATCATCATGATCTTTTGTGTACTCAGCCGCTGGATCTTTGCCAGTAACATCAAAACCATCCGTCTCTTCGTAGCCTAAATTATAATTAAAGCTAAACGCCTCTTTTACAAGCCCACCAGCAAGCTGATAATTACTGTAGCTATGGCTGCCTAAAGTAGCCGAAAGCGAGTTATTTGAGGCTTTACGGGTGATAATATTAATTACTCCGGCTACCGCATCAGAGCCATAAATAGCAGCTCTTGCCCCTTTAAAAAGCTCAACACGCTCGATACTGTTAACTGGAATATTCGTCAGCGATACACTACCTGAACTTGCATCGCTCACTCTTACGCCATCAACCAATACTAAGGTATATTTAGCGCTGGCACCGCGAATAAATATATCTGCCTTTTGACCTAACCCACCATTACGAACAATATCTATCCCAGCTATGGTATTTAATATTGCTGGTAAATCTCGGTAATTCGCTTTTTCAATATCAGCGCGCTCGATAACTGCAACACTTGCTAATACATCATTTATAGGTTGTTCAAATTTATTCGCAGTAACGGTTATTTTTTCAATGGTTTGTTCTGCAGCAGATACAGAAATAGAGAGTGCAGCCGAAATGGCCACACCCAATGCAGTTTTATTTAACATCATGTCCCCTATCTTTGCCCACCGCAAAGATGTTAGTAAGTAAGATTAAATCAAGGCCGGTCTCCGGACTCAGTTACCATAATTTAATACAGCATAACTTTACCGTTGCGGGGGCAGTGTTGGGATTGACTTCATCAATGAAAACGCACCAACTTCCCGATTATCCTACCAAAAAAATCACACCATTGAAGTGTTTAGCAAGCACCTTGAAAATAGGCTGCTATTGTTATCTGTTTGCTGAAAAAAGTCAACGGACGTCTAAACACCTACAAGCCCAAAAGGTTCGAGGTTCGGGGTTTGAGGTTCGGTAATTATCATAGATTTAAAAATAAAAAAGCCAAACAATATTATGTGTTTGGCTAAATACATGTTGCTTTGAACTAAGCGCCTGTAGTGCCTAGCTCGAAACAATAAATTAATCGCGGAAGTTTTTAAACTGAAATGGCTGACCTAAATCGGCAGTGCGTACAACTTGCATAGCAGCTTGTAAGTCATCACGCTTTTTACCCGTTACGCGTACTTCTTCGCCTTGAATAGCCGCTTGCACTTTTACTTTAGAGTCTTTGATGGCTTTTACTACTTTTTTAGCCATGTCTTTTTCGATACCCTGTTTAAGTGCAACGTTACGAAAAACATTTTTGCCCGCACGAGAAATATCTTGTAGCTCTAAGCTTGCAACATCCATCCCACGCTTAGAGATTTTACTCGCTAAAATATCAAATAACTGCATTACCTGAGCATCGGCTTCAGCTTTTAATTTAATTGTTTTATCATTTAGTTCTATTGAGGCATCAACGCCTCTAAAATCAAATCGCGTTTCTAGTTCACGGTTGGCGTTATCAACCGCATTTTTTGCTTCGTTCATTTCTACTTCAGATACAATATCAAATGAAGGCATAGCGTTCTCCTAACTATCTAATCTTAATTTTATGCCGCAATTATAACGTTAAAATGATAAATCTTTACATTTTTCTGCATTTTGTTCAGGTGCGATACTAAATTAGTTTGATATACTGAGACCTCTTTTTTATACGATTTTAGGAATTTTCGTGACAAGGCGTGTTTACCAAGCAATTTTTTTAATTAGTATTGTTGCGTTTACCTTCTTATTTGCTAAAGAGGTAAAGGGCGCGGCAAACTTATTTCCGCATGTTGATAAAGTGGCGCATTTTGGTATCTTCTTTTTACTTGCCATTATTATGGATAAAGCGTTTAAACTCCCATTATATGCACAAATACTATTACTCGCTGGTTACGGTGCAGCAATAGAAATTATGCAAGATAGCCTTCCTTACAGACAAGCATCACTGGCCGATTTTGTTGCCGATTTTATTGGTGCAGCGAGCTACTTTTTAGCTAAAGCCCTGTTAACACTGCGTAAAAAGAACCATTATGGCTAACATACTTGTTGTAGGTGATGGCGCTATTGGCTTGTTATTTAGCCATTTTTTGGCCAAGCATCACGCTATATATATACTTACTCGAAAAGGCACAGTTAATACTCGCTTTTACAGCCACAGTAACGCTGCGTCTGAAAAAATTAACGCCACTTTTATCTCACAAGAGCAGTTATCTCAAACTCCTGAATTTGATATTGTTTTATTCACGGTAAAAGCGTTTGCAGTGCAACAAGCCTATGCTCAAGTAAAACCTTATCTAGGCAATAATACCCATATTATACTGAGTCACAATGGCATGGGTAATGTTGAACAATTAAATGAACAGCTAACAAAGCAGCAGTCGTTGTACTTTTTAACCACCAGCATGGCTGGATTTAAGTCAAACCCCAATATTGTGCAACATACCGGAAACGGGCAAAGTGTATTAGGGGGCTGTAATCAACTAGCTATGCAAAATATTCAACAGCTTAGTGCGCAATTACACACTATTCCGCAGTTAATTATCAGTAACAATATTGAACAACTACGGTTTGAAAAGCTACTGGTTAATATTGCAATAAATCCATTAACCGCTCTGTACAATATAAAAAATGGTCAGTTACGTGCACCGCAATACAGTAGTGCAATTATTAATTTATTAGCTGAGGCATGCCACATTGCAACCGCGCTAAAACTCAATATTAAGCTTATAGATGCCCTAGAGCGGGCTTACAAAGTAATGAGTTTAACTGCCGAAAATTACTCTTCGATGCATCAAGACGTTTTGCATAATAGGCAAACAGAGATCATGGCGATTTGTGGCTATATAAGTGAGCAAGGAAAACTGCACCATATTGCAACACCTTATAATGACGCCTTACTTGCTAAAATTTTGGCAAAAAAAAGCGCGGAATAAATCCGCGCATTTAGGGTCTGTTGACCTTTCAAGGTTAAATTTGCAGCAGTCTGTTTGGTATTTAGGTAAGGCAGAGCCTATGTGGTGTGGTTATTCCCCATAAATAGGCGATAACGCAGCATCAATGCCAAACAGGCGCTGCCCGAAGGGTTCTGCCTAGGGGCGATTTACTCTTTGTTGCTCGATTTTTACTTAGCCCACTAGGTTACAAACCTCGCGCCGCGATTAAACCGCCCCTAGTTTGAACAAATTATAATCCGCAAAGGTCAACAGACCCAATATCTTATGCCATCAAGGACGATATACTTTTACGGTGTTAAAGCCTTCTTCGTGAAGAATAAGCGCTTGTAATTGGCTCATTACTCCTTTTTGGCAATATAAGTAATAATCTTTACCTTTAGGTAAATCGCCAAACTTTGTTGCTAAGCGGAAAAACGGTAAGTGGATAACTTCAATACCTTCAATTTCCAGCGGTGCCGCATCTTCTTCTTCAGGCGAGCGAATATCAACAACAACCGCTCCTTCAGGTAACTCTGTAACTGATTCTGCCTCTTTAAGCTCTTGCTTAGCCTCAACATCAATATCGCGCACATCCATAACACGGGCGTTATCAATGACGGTATCTAACACATCAAAGTCAAACTTTTCTTCTTCTGCTTTAATCACTTCAATTTTGGCTTTAACTGTCGGCTTTTTAGAGATCACACCGCAGTATTCAGGCATCGTCTCTGCCATTTCTGCAGTGCCTATTTGGCGCGCTATATTGATGATTTCTTGCTTATCATGTTGGATAAGTGGGCGTAAAATGAGCGTTTCGGTTACGCGGTCAATCACACTTAAGTTAGCTAAGGTTTGACTAGACACCTGACCTATACTTTCACCCGTGACCAATGCTTGAATATTTAGTTTTTCAGCAACGGCACTACCCGCTCGCATCATCATACGTTTAAGGACAACGCCCATTTGGCTGTTCTCAACGTTTTCTAAGATTTCAGCAACCACTGGCTCAAAATCAACAGTAATAAACTTAACTTTGTGAGTAGAGCTGTATTGTTTCCATAGATAGTAACTCGCTTGTTTAACCCCAATTTCATGAGCAGCGCCACCTAAATTAAAGAATAAAAAGTGCGTGCGAGCACCTTTACGGATCATTTGATAACTGGCAACGCCAGAATCAAACCCACCAGACATAAGCGATAATACAT
The DNA here is from genome assembly GCF_000764215.1 of Pseudoalteromonas sp. ND6B. NCBI lineage: Bacteria > Pseudomonadati > Pseudomonadota > Gammaproteobacteria > Alteromonadales > Pseudoalteromonadaceae > Pseudoalteromonas > Pseudoalteromonas sp. ND6B. The sequence goes on along the minus strand of NZ_JQFL01000067.1, from coordinate 55,559 downwards.
CGTCTTGTGTTGGCAGTGGAAAGCCCGCCATTCCTAAATGCGTTTGCGTTACTATGTAGGCTTTTTCGTCTTTAATTTCTAAACGAATCGTTACTTCTGGGCGACTTAGCTTTACTCGAGCCCCTTCAACATGTTGATTAAGCCCGCCACCAACGTAACGCTCTAGCTCAGTTGAAGTAAAATCATGTTGACCTATGCGCTTAGCACGGACACAAAAGGTTTTACCAATAATAGTGTGACCAACTAGCTCAATAGTTTTTTGATAAATGTCATCAATCGTTTTAAAGTCTGTTTCAGTCACTTCAATAAATTGCACGATGCCAGGTATACGTTGTAAGCTGTCGATAAAATCAAGGCGAGTTTGAGCATCGTCCAGTTTTGTTACAACTGAAATGTTATCCCAGTTATTACGTACCTGTACTTTTTCGTCAACACGACGCAATACAATTTTAATGTTATTTTCTAACACTTTAGTAAAGCGTTTACGGACTGAACGGCTTTTAATGGCTATTTCAGGGTGAAGTTTGACGATAAATTTAAGCATAGTTTAACTCTTAGACTGCGTGAATTCGCGCACCCAGGTATTGGGCGCGGCGGATTATAGCAAAAAATTTAGCGCCTAGGAACTAACCAACTTAACGGGCTTAAGGACTCTGGGGAGCAGCATTTGCTAAAAGTGCGTACTTGTCTCTTAACTGATTAATTTTATTTGCGCTTTTTTCGGTGCTGTAGGCTTTAAATAAAGTCAGTACTTTTACAATACCAGGGTAAATATCTTGCTCAACCAGCACACCACTAAGCCTTCTTGCTTTCATATAGGGTGTCCAAAAGCTGACCGTTAATTTTAACGTATGAGCAAGTTCGATAGCATCTTGTTCATCAATGGCAATAATTTCACTGTCGCGTAAAGCCAAAATGATGTTACGCACCTGCTCAAGTAACTCTTGCTGAAAATCAATGTAACCCTGTTTTAAATGACTATCGCGAGCGAGAATATCGCCAAGGTTGTCGTAAAAAAAATGATAGCGCCACATCAATTCAAATAGCGAATCTAAATAAGGACCTAAGTGTTCAAAAGCATCGTCGCCCTGATCGACCGGCTTAAAATGAGTACTTAAATGGTCACGATAAAGTGCAAATATATGGCGAATAATGTCTTCTTTATTTTTAAAGTGGTAGTACAGATTACCCGGACTCATACCTAAACTCGATGCGATATGATTAGTAGATATTGCTCTTTCACCATGTTCATTAAACAATGAAATACTGGTTTGAATTATTTTATCCTTGGTATTCATATACTCATTACTCAATTTTCGAAAATACGATGCTGCATTAAAATAATCCGCCTAGTATAAACAAATCATTGCATTTGTAACACTGCGCAGCTGCAGTTATATACAATTTACTCACAGGGCTGCTTTGCACACTAAACACTGCTACACTACGGCTAAAAATAATAACACAGTAAATATTATGAAAGTGACCGCAATCTACCCAGGCACATTTGACCCTCTTACCAACGGCCACACTGATTTAATTCAGCGTGCGGCTAAAATGTTCGATACCGTTATTGTGGCTATTGCTCATAACCCAAGTAAAAAACCGTGTTTTACTTTAGAAGAACGCGTTGATTTAGCAAATGAGATTTTAAGCCATTTAGATAATGTAAAAGTCATTGGCTTTTCAGGGCTACTCGCCGATTTAGCCCGTGACCATAATGCTAATGTACTGATCAGAGGCATAAGAGCGGTTTCTGATTTTGATTACGAGTTTCAGCTCGCGAATATGAACCGCCGTTTAAACCCTGATTTAGAAAGCGTATTTTTAACGCCTGCCGAGCGTAATACCTTTATATCATCAACGCTAGTAAAAGAAGTAGCACGCCATAACGGGGATGTGAGTGAGTTTGTTGACACCATAGTTATGAAAGCCCTGCAATCAAGGCTCGGGAAAACCAAGCATTAAACACAACACCTAGCGTATCGTTACATTACGCTAGGTAGCTTCGCTCTTGATGGAAACAGAACGCTCTTAAGCCTCACTAAGCCCAAAAAATCTTTATTGATAAAGAAAATAGCTATCATTATAAAGTCCATTAAGTTAATACTCATCGAATATAATGACCAGAACCACCATGGTGTAGTGTTATTAAAAACTGACACATCTAAGTGCATACCAAAAAATAACAGTGAGTTTATGCTTAACCCTAATAATAGATAAGTAGATATAACATTTTTAGTTAAGAAGTTACTTACAACCAAAATAGCCAAAATAGTCATTAGATCAAATAGTAATAGTTGCATGTAAGAAATATTTTGAATATCAATAAACAAGCTTGAAGAGTATGAAACTGACATTATTAGCGACAGCCATAAAGCCTCTTTTTTGGGTTTATTTATACTCGTTACTAATGAGTATAAAAAAGCCATTAAAAAACCCCATTGAACAAATGCGCCTATATAAAGAGATACATATGGACTGAGCAAAAAATCATCCATTTGAGACACCATTTTTAACCATAGGTTTTAATGCTTTTGCACCTTGATTGATATTTACATAATCTAAGTTTATTACCAAAGAGGCTATCATTAATATATCAATTAAGTTTATAGAAATAGAGTAAAAACTCCAAAACCACCACTCTTGAGTATTCCCTAGAATGTATAAATCATAATAAATAAAACCAACTAAAAGACTATTTATAGTTAAACCTATAATGATGAGATATGCAGGTAAAGCGGAAAGAATTATAGCTCTTTTAATCGCAAAAACAATAAAAGCAATGGTAAAAAAATCGTAAACTATCCAATTAAGATATACATGTTCTACTATGTATAGATAATCACTTAATACATATGAGCACAGCATTATTGCAGCTAAATATAGAGAAGATTTATGTGGGGTATTGATACTTTTTACAAAACAATAAAGGAAAGCCATCAAAAAGCCCCATTGAATGAATGCGCTTACATATTCACCAAGGGTATAGCCTATATACATGTTTATGAAAAGTTGTTTTCGGAATTAGTATCAGGTTGCCCGAATAGTTTATTCTTAAGAATGTGTATACCTAAAAAGTCTCTATCAACTATTAGCGCTACAATCATAATAAAATCTATGCAGGTAACACCAAAAGTATAAACATCCCAGAAAAACCAAGGTGTATTATTATTTTTCATAAAAACATCTACATACATAAAAAATAACAAGTTCATGTTTATCGTAAGACCAAATATCAGATATAAAAATGATGGTGTAGTTTTTTTTATTAATTTATAAGTAATGGCAAGCGCTATAAGGGTAACTAAATCATATAAAGCCCAATCCAGATAAGTAATTTCATATATCGACAGCCATGTTAAAAAGTAGTCTGAAGATGAGTAAGATATGAATAAAATAAAAGAACTTGCTAGCAGTGTTGTATTTCTTTTTACACCAATACTAAATACAAACACATTAAAGAAGAACGCCATCAGGAATCCCCACATTACTAGGGCTGACAGCGAAAAAAAACCAAAAAATTCAGTTAAAAACATCCATAACCTTTAATTATTTATTTAGGTCTTGTAGGCAAAATAATACCACCACGTTGTAAATCAGTGCTCGCCGCAGCCATCGCCTCTTGAGAGATACTTACTGTATCAGATTGTAGGGTTTTAGGGCTAGCAGTTTGTTCCATTGCAGGCTTTAATTGTTGCGTTTTATTGTATGCTTGCATTTGTACTTGGCTATTAGCTGAAATTTGCATGTGATTAATCCTTTTGAGTATTAAATTTTTATTATTGGCGTAAATTTAAATCACACCACCTGGAGCAGTTACTAAATAACTGCGGTAACGTATTGCCTAGGTTGGTTAATTGACTCAACAACACGCTACAGAATAATAAAAGCAAACGATATGCCAACTTTAAATTAATAGTATGTTAATTTAAAAATTATTTTATTTTACCCCCAAAAAAAACGCATCGGGGTCACCGTGCGTTTTTTATCCTAGGGATTGCTCAAGCCACGTTTTTACAAGGGATCTCCATGCTATTACTTGGCTTTAACATATATTCCATTGCGACTTCATCACAGTTTTCTTTACGTAAACATAACTCACAATCTTTCATGACTTTTTCAGGTAGGCTATCTTTATTACAGAAACTAAACCGCTGATTTTCGAAAAAGTCAGGTACACGAGTCAGAACGATGACACGATTGAGTGCCAATTTTTTGGCTTTTACTAATAAATGTTCTACTAGCTCTCGCCCTTGGCCTGTTACTGCGCTTTTAGGGTCAATACCTAATGAGCGTATTTCAGCTAATCCAGTGTCGTAAATGTATAATGAAGCACAACCTGATACCTGACCGTTTATCTCGGTTACAGCAAACTCATTAATTGAGTGCACCATGTCACTTTTAGCGCGCGGTAAGTTTTCGCCGACTGTTGCCCAGTGTTGCACGAGTTTAGCGATTGCTTCCACGTCATCTAGGTTTGCATCACGAACTGTTATTTGCTGTTTTTTTTTCGCGTCTTTCACCGCTTTACTTACTTGTTCTAATGAGGTTCCGCCAAGTGCTTGACGTGCTTTAATACAGGCATCAATTTCAAGTACCGGATACACATCATCTTCAAACACTGGGTTTACTGATTTATACTGCTCAAGTGAAAGCTCCTCTAACGTTTTACCTTCACTAATGGCTAATTGCACCAATACCCCAACAATATGATGCCCTTCTCTGAACGGCACACCTTTGGCTACCAAATAATCAGCAAGTTCTGTTGCATTCGCGTGGCCACCTTTTGCCGCTGCTAAAGTTTTGTCTGCTTTAACTGTTACACCCTTAATACACGCTTGCGCCATATGAATACAAGCAAGCCACGTTGGCATAGCGTCAAAAATGCCTTCTTTGTCTTCTTGCATGTCTTTATTGTAGGCAAGCGGCAGTGCTTTTAGAGTCATCATCATTGCACTAAACGCACCAAACACCCGTCCTGTTTTGCCACGAATAAGCTCTAGTGCATCAGGGTTCTTTTTCTGCGGCATCAAAGATGAGCCCGATGTAACATTATCAGCCAGTTCGATAAACCCAGCTTCTCCTGAGTTATAAAAAATCAAGTCTTCAGACATGCGCGATAAGTGGATCATAGAAATAGACGCACAGCTTAATAGCTCAACCACAAAGTCACGATCAGATACACCATCAAGGCTGTTTTTAGTCGCGCCTGTAAACCCTAACCCTTGTGCAAGTGCATGACGGTCAACCGGATAGGCAGTTCCCGCAAGAGCGCCACTGCCGAGTGGACAATAGTTCATTCGTGCTTGGGCATCTTGCAACCGGCTTTCATCACGCTCTAACATTTCTACATAAGCCATACACCAGTGACTAAATAACACCGGCTGTGCACGCTGTAAGTGCGTATACCCTGGCAATATTGTGCCAAGCTCACGTTCAGCCAAGCTAATAAATTCAGCTTTTAGTTGTGCAATCGCTTTTAAGATATGATCGGCAGTATCGCGACACCATAATCTAAAGTCGGTAGCAACTTGGTCGTTACGGCTTCGGCCTGTGTGTAATTTTTTAGCTAAATCACCCACTTTTTCAATTAGCGCGGCTTCAACATGCGAGTGAATATCCTCAGCACCTGAGGTGGCAACAGCGTGTGGATCTGCTTTTACCTCTTCAAGTAATTCATATAATGCCGATACCAGCTTTTGGTGTTCGTCATTAGATAACACGTTCACTTGTTCAAGTGCGCCAGCCCATGCAACAGAGCCAATAATATCTTGCTCTGCTAATTGATAATCAAAGGGAAGTGAATCGTTAAATTGTTTAAACGCTTCATCTGGACCCGTAGAAAAACGCCCGCCCCATAATGCCATGAAATCTCTCCAAACCCGATAATAGCCCCTTAATTCCAAGGGGCATAAAAAATTACTTTTTAGCTAATGCTGAAATTCTGCTTGATAGTGAGAATAAACGAATAAAACCTTCTGCGTGCGATTGGTCATAAACATCGTCTTCACCAAAGGTAGCAAAATCTTCGCTATATAAACTGTTAGGTGATTTTTTCTGAACCGCTGTTACTTGCCCTTTATAAAGTTTAAGTACCACTTCACCTGTCGCTAACGTAGAAAGCGCTTCTGCACCGGCTAAAATAGAATCTTTAAGCGGCGTAAACCAACGACCGTCGTAGACTAAATGCGAAAATTCACCACCGAGTACCTCTTTCCATTTACGGCTTGACTTATCAAGAACGAGCTCATCAATTGCTTGAAGCGCAGCCATGATCACTGTACCGCCTGGTGTTTCGTAACAACCGCGTGATTTCATGCCCACTAAACGGTTTTCTACAATATCAACACGACCAATACCATGCGGAGCTGCAATGTCGTTTAGTTTAACTAAACAGTCGTAAGGTTTTAATTGTTCGCCGTTTACAGCAACCACTTCACCTTCTACAACTGATAAAGTGACATGCTCAGCTTTATCGGGCGCTTGCTCTGGTGAATTAGTCCATGTCCATACTTGCTCACTTGGCTCACACCAAGGGTCTTCAAGCTCGCCGCCTTCGTGGGAGATATGCCATGCGTTAGCATCACGACTGTAAATTTTAGTTGCTGATGCAGAACACGGAATATCACGCTCGGCTAGGTAATCAAGTAATGATTCACGACTTGATAAATCCCACTCACGCCATGGCGCAATCACTTTTAAATCAGGAGCCAGTGCTGCAAAACATGACTCAAAACGTACTTGGTCGTTACCTTTACCCGTACAGCCATGAGAAAGTGCATCTGCACCCACTTTACGGGCAATTTCAACTTGGGCTTTGGCGATGATTGGACGTGCCATAGAAGTACCTAGCAAGTAGGTTCCTTCGTATATAGAGCCTGTTTTAAGTGTTGGGTAAATGTAATCACTTAGCATTTCATCTTTCAAATCAACCACGTAACATTCAGATGCCCCCGATGCAATGGCTTTCGCTTCTACGCCTTCAAGTTCTTCTGCGCCTTGGCCAACATCGGCCACAAATGCAATAACTTCACAGCCATAGTTTTCTTTTAACCATGGCACGATAGCCGATGTATCAAGACCACCTGAATAGGCTAAAACGACTTTTTTAATTGAACTCATAGGTGTTCCTTAACAAAATTTGGATTTAATAATGTAACAAGCAGAGCATTTTGCGCATGCATACGATTTTCTGCTTGTTGAATAATTTTTGATGCGGGGCCATCCATTACCTCAGAGGTAATTTCAAACTCACGGTGTGCCGGTTGGCAATGTAATACCGTGGTTGCCCCGGTTTTTTTAAGTAATGCCTGATTTAATTGATAAGGCATATATTTTTCTTTCACTTGCTCAAGGGGGGTGGTGTCTCCCATAGAAACCCAGGTATCAGCGTAAACTGCGTTAGCACCTACCGCAGCCTCAACTCTATCACTTACCATCACAGAAGCCCCATTCATTGCGGCAATTTGCTCCGCTTTTTTAAGAATTTGCGAATCGGGCGAACTGCCTTTTGGCGTTACAGCAACAAAATCAGTACCTAAAGTTGCTGCAAGTAGCATCAGTGAATGCGTTACGTTATTGCCTTCACCTAAATAAGCTAGCTTTAGCTGACTAACATCACCGTGCACTTCTTGAAGCGTTAAAAAATCAGCTAAGGCTTGGCATGGGTGATATAAATCACACAAACTATTAACCACTGGAACAGACGAATACTCACCTAAGGTCGTTAACGTACTGTGCTGATTAACCCGGGCAACGATACCATCGGCCCAAGTAGAAATATTCAAGGCGAAATCTTTTATTGATTCACGTGCCCCCATCGCGCCGTTTTGTTGATCAAGATAAACCGCATGACCTCCTAAGCGGTTTATACCAATATCAAACGATAAGCGCGTACGTAAACTTTGCTTTTCGAACAAAGTAACCACTGACTTACCAGCTAACACTTGGCTATACTTTGCAGGGCTTTCTTTAATATCTTGCGCTAATTTTAATAAATTAAGTGCGCCTTGTTGGTCTAATTCTAGACCCGTTATAAAATCTTTAAACATATTCAACCTATGGTGTCACTTTAGTTCCGACGTGCTCGCCTTGCAGCAAAGCCGTTAAATTTTCTGGCTTTTGCCAGCTGGAAATGTACACACCGCGTCGTAAATGTTGGGCAGCGTGAAGACTGGTCTTAACTTTGACCTCCATCCCGCCCACAATTACTCCCTCTGCAATTAAAGTATCAATGTGTTTTGTGTCAAGTTGATGTAGTGGATGCTTATTCGCATCAAGCACCGCTTCCACATCCGTCATAAAAATAAGTTCGGCGTTTAAATTACTTGCAATCGCTGCTGCTGCTTCGTCAGCATTGACGTTGTACCAAAGCCCTTGTTCATCAAAACCGATGGAGCTGACTATAGGTAAACGCCCGCTACTGAGTAATTCATTAATAATAGAATCATCATTACTATGGCATTGACCTACTTGCCCTAGCGCTTTTAATTTTTGTGATGCTGTTATTCCAGCTTCATATAAACTCAAGCCAACGGGTTTGTGCCCAGCAGTCATTGCTTGCGCCATTAATTGTTTGTTTGCTGTTCCCGCTAATGCTCCTACAATATAAGGCATCTGTTCTTTAGGGCTGATACGCAAACCTTGGTGTTTAGCACTGGCAAAACCGGCTTCTGCTAACCAATGATCAACTAATGAGCCACCGCCATGAACAATGACAAATTGTGCATCATGTTGCTCATTAAGAACCTCAAAAAGCGCTTTAGCGGCATTTTCAGTATTGAGTACTGCGCCACCGAGTTTAATCACCCACGTTTTACTGCTCATTTAAACGCTCCTACTAAACCTGTAGTGTGAGGCAAACCCATTGACAAATTAATACATTGCAGAGCCTGACCAGCCGCCCCTTTTAGTAAATTGTCAATCGCTGCCATCACTATTAATTGTGAGTCTTGCTGCTGCCATGCAATATCAACATAGGGTTGTTTTGCTACCCCTTTAATGGAGGGAATTTTGCCACCAAGCAATCGAATTAACGGCTCATCCGCTAATACTTGATACGCTTTAGTTACTTGCTCACTGGTCACACCCGGTTTTAGCTGTACATAAATGGTTTCTAAAATACCGCGCGGGAAATTACCTAAATGAGGAGTAAATAACACGTTATGGCCAAGATACTGCTGTATCTCAGGTCCATGACGATGGTTAAACAAACCATAAGCAGCTAGCGATACTTCGCAAAAATGCGTGCCAATACTTGCTTTACGACCTGCTCCCGTTACTCCCGATACAGCATTAATAATAATCCGCTCATCACTAAGTAACCCAGCTTGCTGAAGAGGCTTTAATGCGTTTAATGCGGCAGTTGGGTAGCAGCCAGCTACAGCAACTAACTGCGCCTTTGCAATGGCCTCACTATTCCACTCTGCAAGGCCATATGCAGCTTCATTGAGGAGTTCTGGATGCTGGTGTTTAAAACCATAATAAGTGACGTAATCTTCATTACTTTCAAGACGGTAACCACCAGACAAGTCAAATACCTTTTTGCCCATCGCTAAAAACTGAGGAGCTAAATCAACACTTACTTTATGGTCAGTGCATAAACACACATAGTCTGCTGAATGCGCTATATCACTCAATGCACTCTCATTAAGTGGTTGCAAAGGTAAGTCAAGTAACCCTAAGTGCTCAGGGTATAATTCACTGAGCAACTTATGTTTATCTAAACTTTGCGCTGACACGTAACAACCAGTTAACGAAAGCGTTGGATGTTTTGCTACTAAGCTAGCCAGTTCTGCGCCGCTATAACCGCTGGCACCTATAATTACTACGTTCATTACTTACTCTTTATCTAAAATTAGTGACTACATTCCATGTTATTTGTTTACACTAGGGTATAACCCAGCCAAACAGATTAAATTTATGAGTGATAACTATCGTCGTATTATTTTCATGGCGTAACTTTAATATATTTATGCTTAAAAAGTGAATTGATATTCATAATAAATACTTTTATATTGTTATGCAATTAAAATGAATACTTATTTTGGAATTTTTTATGTCTCTGCCGTCATTTATTTCGATGTACCAGCAATTGATTGCTGCCCCCTCTATTAGTGCTATTGAAGAGCATTTGTGTATGAGCAATAAAAGCGTGATTGAACTACTCGCTCAGTGGTGTGAAAGCTTAGGTTTTACCTGTGAAATAATAGAGTTAGAAGGTGGTAAAGGCCGCTACAACTTATTAGCAAAACGCGGACAAGGCGATGGCGGGTTAATGCTTGCGGGGCACACCGATACGGTGCCGTTTGATGACAGCCGCTGGAATCAAAACCCATTTAAATTGACTGAACTTGATAACAAATTATATGGTTTAGGCAGTATTGATATGAAAGGCTTTTTTGCTTTTGTACTGCAAGCTATTAGTGAGCTTGATGAAAAGCAACAAACTCAACCTATTTTAATATTAGCCACCGCAGACGAAGAAACCACTATGGCTGGCGCACAGCAAATTTGTAAGCACCCAAATTTAAAGCCAAATCGCTGTATTATTGGTGAACCCACTGATATGACACCAGTATTTACCCATAAAGGCCATATGACTACAGCAATCAGAGTCGTTGGTCGCTCAGGACATAGCTCTGATCCCGAACGGGGTCTTAATGCCATCGAAGTAATGCATAAAGTGATTACAAAATTACTGTTCTTAAAAGAACAACTTAAGAATAAATATTCAATAAACCACTTTGAAATTCCTTATCCAACACTCAACTTAGGCAATATTCATGGGGGTGACAATGCCAACCGAATTTGTGGCTGCTGTGAAATGCACATTGATATGCGCCCTCTCCCCGGTTTAAGCGTGCAAGAGCTTCAAGCAATGGTACTTGATGCAACCTACGATATAAACCAGCAATACCCTAACTCTGTGAGCGTAATTGATTTGCATGAGCCAATTCCAGCATTTACGGGAAGCACAGATAGCGCGTTAGTCAAATTAGCCGAAAATATAGCAGGGCAAAAAGCAGTGGCTGTTAACTACTGTACCGAAGCGCCATTTATACAGCAACTGGGTTGTGAAACCATCGTAATGGGACCAGGCTCTATTAACCAAGCGCATCAGCCCGATGAGTTTTTAGCAATGGAAAAAATCAAACCTTCTCAACAAATTATCAGCAACCTTATAAAGGCGAGTTGCTTTTAATCAGTAAAAAAAAAGACGCTTAATCGCGTCTTTTTTGTCATTGCATTTATAATTGTAGTTACATATATTTTCGTAAATACTTTTTAAACACCGGATCAGTTTGTGCCAGTTCTTTCTGCTCTTCTAATATCTCTTTTAATATTGCACCTGATGTAAGCGGGTTCGCAAGCACCACTCTAAATACTACGGTTGGTTGATTATCATATTGAACTGGCGTTAAACGTGTACGCGATACAAACGAGCGACCTGATTCACGTTGACGTTTTTGCATGCTTGCAGTAAAACGATTAAGCGCGGCAAAGATATCTAAACGGGTTTGTGCGTCGGCCTGTGCTATCGCATTTTTAATTTGCTTAGGGACATAACGATAAGTTAGCAAACATAGCTCAGGTTCTGATATTAATTCAAAGTCTTCATCTGCTTTTATCAAATCAGCAAAGTAACGTGCTTTTTTAATACTGCGATCGATAAGCATTTCATAGCCTTTACGACCAATAACACGTAAGCAAGCATGCACTAACATCGCCATACCAGGGCGGCTCCCCTCAAGGGTATGGCTGCCTAAATCTTTAGAGCCTTTACGTAAAATATATTCAGCATGGTGTTCGATGGCATCAGTTGCAGCAGGGTCTTTAAACAGCACCAAACCTGCTCCCATCGGTACATACATTTGTTTATGCGCATCAATGGTGATTGAATCTGCATGCTCAATACCTTTTAAAAGGTGCCTATGGGTATTAGAGAGTAAAGTAGCTCCGCCCCACGCCGCATCAACATGAAAGTGGCAATTAATCTCTTGTGCTAAATTAGCCATGTCTTCAAGTGGATCGATATTACCAGTTTCAGTCGTTCCGGCTACACCAATAATTGCCATCACTTTAATGCCTTGCGCTTCAAGCTCTAGCGCTTTTTCTCGCATAGCAGCTACATCAACTTTATTATCAGCCGATGTTTTAATACCAATTAAATTCTCACGGCCAATACCTAATAAATCTACCGATTTGCCTAACGAGTAGTGACCTCGTTCAGAGATTAAAACTGCCAGCCCTTTGTAACCATAATGAAGCATTCCCGCCACTAAACCCTGCGCAGCAATGCCTTTAAAGTTGCCATCTGCTTTTAATAAGCGGTTGCGGGCAATCCAAAGCGCAGTAATGTTAGCCACGGTGCCACCAGAGCAAAATGCACCTAAAGAGGTTTTTGCACTGTGCATCCATTTAGAATAAAAACCATCACTTTGGCTATAAGCTAAATGATGCATCATTCCTAAAACTTGACGCTCTAATGGGGTAAACGCTTTTGAGGTTTCTATTTTTACAAGGTTTTGATTTAGCCCAACCATTAATTTCGATAACGGCAGTAAAAAATGTGGCAGAGCAGATGTCATGTGACCAATAAAGCTTGGCGCTGCGGTATGTACAGAATGAGCAACCAGCTGTTCCATAATATCTTGGGCATAGCAAGACACAAACGTTGGCTCTTCAGGGATAGCCGCCGATTGAAAATCTTTTTCTATTTCATGTAATGGTTTTTCAATTGCCGCGATATTTTCGTTTAAGAAACCTGCTAAATTACTCGAAATTTCAAGCTCTATTTTGCTCAAAGTTGAGTCAGGGGCCTCTGGAACGGTAAATATCCGTTTGAGGCTTTCTTTAGAGGCGACGGCACAACGCTTTTGATCCATCTTCATACCTAGTGTGTGACTAAAACACCTGTTAGTTTGTAAAACACGCTAATTTAAGGTGTTTTTAAGCAACGGCATTTCTAAAAAATTGCGCTAACTTTACTGCAATATGACAAAAATGTCTCGTTTTAAGCCATAAAAGACAATACAAAATAGATAACATTTCACTATTTTTTATATTTAGTACAAAGGGTAATTAAAATATTGGGCATTTATAATTTTTAAGTATAATAAATCTAACAAAAAATAAGGATGTTGCATGCTAAAAGGAAATCTAAAATTAACTCGGTTGGCGCTCGGTACCGTCTTTTTTTTAGTCAGCTTAATAATTTACAGTTACTACACCTACACTGCCATCAATAATGATGTGATACGCAGCATTGATAATCGTTTATTAAATGCAGCCACCAGCGTAAAGTACATTTTAGGTAATGATTATCACGATAAAGTAGCGCAAGAAATTAGCTTTTCAAGCTATCAAAATAAAGCCGAGCAACTTTCGGCATTGGCCAATGATTTAAATATAGATTATTTATATTCAATGGTAGTGATTGATGAAAATGTTTATTTTACTGCCTCTAGCTACACTCAAGATGATCAAAATAACGGTAAAGTTACTCAGTTTTTAGATCTTTATCCCGAAGCCACGCCAATAACTATGGCTGCATTTTTATCAACGGCCCCTATTTTTGAAACCTCAACAGCGCATCGCGGCCATTCTAAAACGGTGTATATTCCTCATATAGCAAAAAATGGCAGAACCTATATTACAGCTGCAGATATTAGCGTTGATAAAATTAGCAATGCGTTAAAAACAGACTTATATCAATCTATGTTTCATTTTTGCTGCGTAATTATTATTTTATTAATAGTTTATATTCTTTATTACTATGGAGTACGTCGTTCATTAATGAGCGACCATGCAAGCGGATTTGAAAATCATATTGCCTTAGAAAAACAGCTAAAAAAAAGCAATGAACATCATTTGCAAATTGCGATTATTTTAGTGAACGAAATTGATAATATCAGTCGTTTTTTTGGCACAAAAACAGCCGATGAAGTGATGAAAAAGCTGCTCACTCACTTTAAGCAGCAAGCCCGTTTGCACGCACGTATTTATCGTATTGCAACTAATAAACTCGCTATTTTGACTGATAAAGAAACTCCCTTTGATGAGCTATATAGCATCATACAATCGCATAATAAAAATATACCGTTTTTAAATCAGCCTTTTATTTATATTACACTTAACGCTGGTGTAGCTAGAGGCAATAAGTCATTACTGCTTAAGAATGCTCATATTGCGTTACTGCAATCTAAGCAGGGCGATCAGAGCATAGTTAACTACTGTGAGGCAATTAATGACGCTAAATCTCTATATTTATATAATGTTGAAATAGCAAAAGAAATTCGTGAAGCATTTGATGCTCATCGTGTTGTTCCTTACTTTCAGCCGGTTATAAATACTCATACCGATGAAGTTATTAGGTATGATTGCTCACCGAGAATAGTCACTTCACAAGGGGAGATTTTAACCCCTGATACCTTTGCAAATGCACTAAATAGACTGCGTATGGATGGGATGTTAACACGTACCTTATTTACTCAATGCATTTCGCGCTTTCGCAAATCAGCAATCAGCTGGGGGTTAACTGTGTGCGCTGAAAATATTGCAGATCCCACTATTTATGATCACATAGCATATGAGCTTCATCGCTACCCCAACCCTGAAAACATTACTATTTCAATATTAGAGTCGCAGGTCATTACACACTACTATGAAATAAAATCATTTATTGCGATGGTGAAAAGTAAAGGGGCAAAAATAGTGATGCATTGTTGGGGTAATGAGTTTATTAATACGCTCAATACGTTAAAGATTGAGGTAGATGGTATTAAACTCGATGGTGCGATCACCAAGCAACTGGTAAATGATGAAAATACGTCGCTATTTATATCCTACATCACTGATATAGCCCAGCAGCTTGAACTTGAATTGGTTGTTGAAGCGGTAGAAAGTAATACGGTTGCAGAGTTACTCAGCCAACTAAATGTGACGCTGATGCAAGGTAGTTTCCTTGGCAAACCAACGCCACATGTTACTGAGTTTAAAAAAGCAATGAATTAGTTATTAATATTAATGGCTAGTCGGTGGCTTTGCTGACCACTGGCCCAGTACTTACGCTCAAAAGGAGTAATTGCTTCGTCTGATTCAAACAACGCGGTTTGACAAGGATACCCAGCTAACTCGAGCGCTCTGGCAAACTCTTTAACATAGATATCCCAGTTACTGCGCACTTCAAGCAAACCACCTAATTTAACAATAAAGGGGAAGATAGCAGCCCCATGCCAGCGCCGCTGAATGTGCTTAGACTTAGGCCACGGGTTTGGATATAGCAAATAATGATGAGTAGGCCGCCAATTAGCAGCGACAGCTAAACGCCAAAAATCATTTAAGTCAGCTTGCACCAAAATGTATTGACCACTCTCAGTTTGTTTATACTCAACATCATGCTTATCAAGTCGATGAGATGACTTATCAATGCCCACAACTAACGCATCAGGATGACGTTTCGCTAAATTAGCAGTGCTTTCGCCAACGCCACAACAGGAGTCTAGAATAAGCGGTCCATCAAAGGCTTGCACCTTAGCATTAACTTCATCAAATGCGGTTTGAGTATGCGCTGCAATTGGCTTTTTAAACTCAGCCTGTAAGTGTTTATTAACTATTTCATCAAGCTTTTCATGAAGTCCCGCTTGATTAGATACAATACTACGTGAATTTGCATCGCTCATTAGTGTCTTAGCCCCACACCTTTTTTAATTAGCGTCAGTGCTAAAGTAAATAGGACGCTGATAAACACCAACAACACACCCATTGCGACCGATAAATCTACATCCGAAACACCTAAAAACCCATATCTAAATGCGTTAACCATATAAATAATTGGGTTTATTTGCGACACCATTTGCCAAAAATCAGGCAGTAAAGTGATTGAATAAAACACCCCGCCTAAATAGGTCAACGGCGTTAAAATAAAGGTCGGAATAATACTTATGTCATCAAAGCTATTTGCATAAATAGCGTTAATTAATCCACCCAAGGCAAACACCGCCGAGGTGAGAATAACAGTGGCTATAATCACAAAAATATTATGTATTTGTATATCTACAAAAAATAAAGAAACGCACGTTACGATAAAACCAACCATAATGCCACGGGTCATACCTCCGCCCATATAACCCAGTACAATGATGTAATTAGGCACAGGAGCAACTAATAACTCTTCAATACTTTTTTGAAACTTAGTTGAGTAAAAGCTAGAAGCAACATTTGAATAAGAGTTAGTTATAACTGACATCATAATAAGGCCAGGGACAATAAACTCCATATAGCTAAAACCGCCCATGTCACCAATACGCGAGCCAATTAGGTTACCAAAAATAACAAAATATAAACTCATCGTGATCGCTGGCGGTACTAAGGTTTGCACCCAAATACGCAAAAAGCGAATACACTCTTTAATCCAAATACTTTTTAAGGCTACGCCATATTTAAACATTTATTCGCCCCGCCCTTGCTCTAATAAACCTACAAATAATTCTTCTAATCGATTTGCTTTATTACGCATGCTTAGCACAGTATTTCCTTGTTCGGTTAACGCGCTAAATACAGCATTGAGCCCTTGTGATTTAGCCACTTCAACTTCAATGGTGTGCTCATCAGTCATAGTGAAATTATACCCTTCAAGCGTCACCGGTTTGGTAGGCTGTTTTAAATCCAATACAAAGGTTTCTTTGTCTAATTTAGCTAACAAGGCTTTTATGGTGGTGTTTTCAACTATGCGACCGGTATCAATAATGGCGATGTTTTTACAAAGCAGTTCAGCTTCTTCAAGGTAGTGGGTTGTTAAAATAATGGTCACACCTTGTTCGTTAATTTGCCTTAAAAAGTCCCACATTGAACGGCGAAGCTCTATATCAACCCCCGCTGTCGGCTCATCTAAAATAAGTAATTTGGGCTCATGCATTAAGGCACGTGCAATCATTAAACGGCGTTTCATACCACCAGATAAGGTACGCGCTTGCTTATCTTTTTTCTCGATTAATCCAAGCTGCGCTAAGTATTTATCTGCACGTTTATGTGCTTCGCCGCGCGGTACACCGTAGTAACCTGCTTGATTAACGAGTATTTGGCTCAGCGTTTCAAACTGACTAAAGTTAAACTCTTGTGGTACTAGGCCTAAATTCGCTTTAGCCGCCTCAAGGTCGGTATCAATATCGTGACCAAATACTTCAACTTTGCCTTTGGTCTTATTAACCAGTGAAGAAATTACCCCAATAGTGGTTGATTTACCCGCCCCATTCGGGCCAAGTAATGCAAAAAAGTCACCTTCGTGAACTTGTAAATCAACCCCTTTTACTGCCTCTACCCCATTTTTGTAAACCTTGGTAAGGCCTTCAATATTTAAAGCAATATTTTGCTTATTCATTTCTTACCCTCACCATAACCCCAACGCTTTGTGAGATTATGTTCAATATTTAAATGATCTAAAATTCGCGCCACCATAAAGTCAACCAAGTCTTCTATGCTTTGCGGTTGATGATAAAACCCAGGTGCTGCAGGCATAATTGTTACACCTAAACGCGATAATTTAAGCATGTTTTCTAAATGAATTTCGCTAAATGGCGTTTCGCGTGGCACTAAAATAAGCTGGCCTCGCTCCTTTATTACCACATCGGCGGCGCGCTCTAATAAATTATCTGATGCGCCGACTGCAATGGCAGACACAGAGCCTGCGCTACATGGACATACTACCATTTTTTTGGGGGCAGCAGAGCCCGAAGCTACCGGACTAAACCAATTATCTTTACCAAATACCTTTAACTGCCCAGGTTTTGCGTTATATAACAGGCTTAATTGCTCTGTGGCCTTGTCTTCATTTGCTGATAGTTTAACATTTGATTCGGTATCAAAGACTACCCGCGCGGCACTTGAAATAAGCACATACACTTGAAACTGCTGCTCAAGCAACACCTCTAATAACCTTAGTCCGTAAGGCGCGCCTGATGCACCACTAAATGCTAAGGTGATTTTATCTTTAAATTGCACATTATTCTCCGCTGTATTTATTGGCCAAGCCATCAACAAGTTGTTGATGAAGGCCATTAAAACCACCATTACTCATAATTAAAACATGTTGATTTGGCTCAATACTTTCAAGCACTGTTTCGATAATGGCGATTGTAGAATCAAAACACTGCATACCGGCTTTTTCTGCTTGCTCCTTGAGCGACCAGCTTAAGTTTTCTGGTTCAAACAGTAGCACCTCATCCGCATCGCGTAATGAATCTAGCAATGTAAATTGATGAACTCCCATTTTCATGGTGTTAGAACGCGGCTCTAAAACCGCAATAATTTTGTCATTGCCCACTTTGGCGCGCAGCCCCGCAAGCGTTGTTTGTATCGCGGTAGGATGATGGGCAAAATCATCATACACTTTAATGTTATTTATATCCGCTTTAAGCTCCATACGCCTTTTTGGGCTGATAAATTCGCCTAAAGCCGCAATACTGTGCTCAATAGCAATTCCTACATGGCGCGCTGCTGCAATGGCCATCATGGCATTTTTAACGTTATGCTCACCAATTGCCTGCCAGTTAACTACACCTTGCAGCTGCGTGTTTAATAACACATTAAATTGAGAACCATCCGCTTTAAGTAGCTGATAATCCCAATCATTGCCTAATGTTTCGCTCTCGCTCCACAGCCCTTTTGCTATAACATCGCTCAGAGCCTCATCATCTTTTGGCCACAATACTTTGCCGCTTTGCGGTAGTGTACGAATCAAATGGTGAAATTGTTTTTTAATTGCGTTTAAATCTTCAAAAATATCAGCATGATCAAATTCAAGATTATTTAAAATAAGTGTTCGAGGTAAATAATGAACAAATTTACTGCGTTTATCAAAAAAGGCCGTGTCGTACTCATCGGCTTCTATAACAAAAAATGGCGTTTGCCCAACTCGCGCAGAAAGACCAAAATTTTGTACAATTCCGCCAATTAAAAAGCCAGGCTTTAAACCCGCATATTCAAGTATCCACGCCAACATACTGGCGGTGGTTGTTTTACCATGAGTTCCTGCCACAGCCAGCACCCACGAATCTTGTAGTAAGTTATGTTTTAGCCACTCAGGTCCTGAAGTATAAGGCAGGCTCTTATCGAGTACATATTCAACACACGGGTTACCACGGCTCATAGCATTACCAATAACAACGATATCTGGAGCTGGCTCTAGTTGAGATACGTCATAGCCCTGTGTTAGTTCAATACCCAGTTCTTGTAGCTGAGTACTCATTGGTGGGTAAACGTTTTGATCTGACCCAGTAACGTGGTGACCCAATGATTTTGCTATAGCGGCAATACCACCCATAAATGTGCCACAAATACCCAAAATATGTATATGCATTTACTATCCTTTCATCCTGCGCGGAGTTTGCTCTAGGGCAAAATTTAATGGCGCTATAATGCCAAAATTTAGCTTAAGTTACCATTAACCCTTGGCGCAAATAAAAAAGCCTCCCAAAGTGGGAGGCTTTCCTGAAGATTAATGGCTTATAGCATTAAAAAGAATATTAAACCGACACCTAATAATAAACGATAAATAACAAATGGTAGCATTCCCATTCGCTCAATCACTTTTAAAAACATAAAAATACAAGCATAAGCTGATAAAAACGACAGCACTACACCTAACAATAATGCCGTCCAATCTACGATATGATCGCCAAGGGCAAGCTCTGCAGTATAATAAAGACCCATCATTGAAATGATTGGAATAGCTAATAAAAACGAAAAGCGCGCTGCACTTTGCTTGTTCATACCTAACATTAAACCCGCTGTCATGGTAATACCTGAACGTGAAGTGCCAGGGATCATTGCAACGGCCTGTGCAAAGCCAATAATGAGGGCCGTTTTCCAGTTTAGCTGATAGATTGTTTTTATTTGCTTACCTTTAGCATCGGCGAACCACAACAACAAGCCAAATACGATTGTTGTGGTTGCAATCACCCATGCACTGCGCAAATACAGTTCAACAAAATCTTTTAGCAATAGCCCTAAAATAGCGGCAGGCACAGTACCTAAAATTATCCACCAGCCTAGTTTGCTGTCATCTGTTGTACCTTGTGCACCAAACGATTTAAACCAAGCACCGAGTATATCGGCCACTTCTTTACGAAAATAAATAACAACAGCTATTAACGTTCCTACATGAACGGCAACATCAAATGCCAAGCCTTGATCTTCCCAGCCTAAAATTTGCGACGGTAAAATTAAGTGTGCAGAACTCGATATAGGTAAAAATTCAGTAAATCCCTGAATTAGGGCTAAAACAATTATTTCTATAATACTCATGGGTTAGAAAACTCCACCTTCCATAGTTTTTGTTGAGGGTTGTTATATGCATTCCATATTTGGGCAATCGTTTTTTTTGCTACAGGGTGATAAAAATCAGGAGCCACCTCTGCTAAAGGCTGTAATACAAAGGCATTTTTGGTAATTTCGTCACGTGGTAGTTGAGCTGGGCTCTCGCAAATGACATCATCGTAAAAGAGTAAATCGAGATCCAAGGTGCGCGGGCTAAATTTTTTATCATTTGCTTTGCGACCATTATCGCGCTCTATTTGTTTTAATAACGCACACACATCTTCAAGCGCCATATCGGTAGTGGCAGCAAGTACGGAGTTGTAAAAGTTATTACCGGCAAAACCCACCGCTTCACTTTCAAACACCGAAGAATGTTGTGTATTTTTAAAATGTTTATTTAACGCCACTAAAGCACGCCTGATATGCTCTGCTTTATTAATATTCGACCCTAAGCTAATAAATATTTGCGCCATTTAAGCAAGAGCCTTGTTACGCGTTATTTCTACACCGACGGTTTGCGCTTGTGGAACTGCAGCCGGCTTACTTACTTTTATTGTCACTTGTGGGGTATTAAATTCGGTTAAAATGATTTGCGCTAATTGCTCCACCAGTGTTTCTAAAAGCTCTACCGGTTTAGCCGTACTGTGTTCGATAACACGCTCACTTACCTTAGCGTAATCCAGTGCCAAGTTAATATCGTCGTTTTGCGCTGCGGGCTTGATGTCGCTTAACATTTCAATATCAAAGTACAGGCTTTGTTTACTTTTCTTTTCAAAATCATACACCCCGATAATCGTTTCGACATGCAATTGTGATATAAATACCTTGTCCATTGATACTCCAAATGACTGTAACAAGTCACTGAGTTAATTACATATTGTATCAATCAAATTAATACTGTATATACTTTAATCAGTGTTTAAATATACTAAAATTACTTCTACAATAGAATCGTTACAAAATTGCGAGTAATTTAAGAAGCCCGTAAATTTTGACGCCAATAATAGCTTAAAAGTAATGATTAAAAAATAAGGAAGCGCGTGTTAGTCATTTTAATGTTTGTTTTAGCCTATTTGCTCGGCTCGATTTCATCGGCCATTTTAGTGTCGCGGCTATTCAAACTCCCCGATCCACGCACGCATGGCTCCAATAATCCAGGTGCAACCAATGTTTACCGCTTAGGCGGGTCACTTCCTGCATGCTTAGTTTTAGTCTTCGATATTTTAAAGGGCACAATCCCTGTTTGGGGCGCTTATTTTTTAAAACTTGAGCCATTAGAGCTTGGTTTAATCGCCGTTGCTGCATGCCTAGGGCATATGTACCCGTTATTTTTTAGTTTTAAGGGCGGTAAGGCGGTTGCAACTGCATTTGGCTCGTTACTACCGATAGGGCTTTCTTTAGGAGGGTTATTAATTGGTACTTGGTTGCTGATTGTCGCGATTACTCGTTACTCATCACTTGCCGCGTTAGTGGCCGTTACGCTAGCCCCTTTATACACATGGTGGATAAAACCGTTATACACCTTACCGGTGACTTTTATTACGCTACTGATCATTATTAGGCATCGCACTAATATTGTGCGTTTATTTAAAGGGGAAGAACCAAAAGTAGGGACTAAACAAGCCCCTACAGATGATAAGAAGTAATAACTAACCTGAATTCTGGTTAACTATATTGCTTCTAAGCTATCGATTGGCCAGCGCGGTTTAGTTTTCATATCAAGCGTAGCAAACTGCCCCGCTTTTAAACGCTGCATACCGGCATACGCTATCATTGCACCATTGTCAGTACAAAACTCAGTACGAGGGTAAAACACTTCGCCCTTCATACCTTGCATCACACGCTCTAATTGCAAACGTAATTGCGTATTAGCACTTACGCCACCGGCTATTACTAAACGCTTAATACCGGTTTGTTTTAATGCGCGCTTACACTTAATTACTAAAGTATCAATAACGGCCGTTTGAAATGCATGAGCAATATCTGCTTTTGTTTGCTCATCACTGTCGTTTTCACGAATAGCAATTGAAGCGGCGGTTTTTAGGCCACTAAAGCTAAAATCTAAGCCAGGTTTGTCTGTCATTGGACGCGGAAAAACAAATCGCTTAGCAACACCTTGTTCAGCCATTTTAGCCAAACGAGGGCCACCTGGATAATCAAGTCCAAGTAACTTGGCTGTTTTATCAAATGCTTCACCAGCAGCATCATCTACCGACTCACCCAATACTTCGTATTGACCAATGCCCGCAACTTTTACCATCATGGTATGACCGCCAGAAACCAGTAAGGCAATAAATGGGAACTCGGGGACGTTTTCCTCAAGCATTGGCGCTAATAAATGCCCTTCCATATGGTGCACTGCCACCGCTGGGATATCCCAGCCATATGCTAAAGAGCGACCAATTGAGGTACCTACTAACAAAGCCCCTACTAAACCTGGCCCTGCCGTATAAGCAATACCATCTAAATCTTCAGGCCCACAACCCGCTTGCGCAAATGCCGCATCAATAAGCGGCAATGTTTTACGTACGTGATCGCGCGAGGCAAGTTCAGGTACTACACCACCATAGTCTGCATGTACTTTTACTTGGCTATATAATTGATGGGCTAGCAGCCCTTTTTCGTCATCATAAATAGCAATACCAGTTTCATCGCATGATGATTCAATGCCTAAAATTCGCATTGTTAATTCTCCTGCCACCTAACAAGGTGTTTAAAACAAATAACTTACAGTGCTAAACCAATGTTAGTTTGGCCATCAGCAAGGACATGCTTTTTCAATGCTTTCACATTTTCAGCAGTGATACGCCCCATTGCTTCTACAAAATCAATTAGTTCACCTAATACCTCTATTTCGTATTGCATCAGTGGGTGTTCACGCACCGCTTTGTTATCGGCAACATCACCTTCAACCGTCATTTGGTACTCAATAAAGCGAGCTACGGTGGCCTGTGATATTTTACTCACATTAACAAACTCTTGCTCATCTTGTGCTAAAAGGCCATGCATTAAACTCAGTAATGAGGTGGCAGCATCGATTGCAGGATAGGTACCAAACATATCAAAATCGGCAAGTTCAGGAACATTAGGTTCTATTTTTTCAACTTGCTTTTCTAAATCAATTTTACTTTTAGGAAGGAGTATTTTTTCCCAACATACATTTAAAGCATTGCGTAAAATAACCTCATCGCCAAAGCCGGTAGCCTCACTAAATAGTCCATAATTAGGCAACATACGCTCTATTAACGCACTGGCCAATACCGCTTTTTGTAAATAATTTAACTCTCTAATACGCTGAAAATTATTCGCTTTTGTCATTCTTTAAGGTCCCACATGACCAACAAAAATCAAATGTTGATCCATTATGCTCATTACAATTAGGGCACACCCAATCTGGAGCGGATTGTTTTACTTGCTGATAGTTTACCAATATTTCACGTGCATGGCGCTCTTTTATCGCATAAACCTGCACACTTACTTGTGTTTGTTCAAATGGGATCTCGCCCATTGCGCCTTGCAGTATTTCACCTTTTATTTGGCACTCAATTCCCGCATTAAGAATCAGTCCTTTTATTATATTGGCCTCTAAACTATTTTCTGCATTATAAAGCGTCACCCAATCAAATGATGTTACATTTGATTGGCTATTATTAGTATTTTGCAATATCCACCTCATTTACTTTATGTGTACAATAAGCCCGCGTAACCTAAAGCAAATAATATGATTTAAGGACACATTATGACGCTAACTACCCCAGGTTTACTTTTTCCAGCCATCTCATTGTTATTACTTGCCTATACAAACCGATTTTTAGTGCTTGCGCAACTAATACGAGAATTGAATGCCCGTGAAGGTGAGTCTATTCGTCCTGTTGTAGTGGCGCAAATAACTAATCTTAGAAAGCGAATAAAACTAATAAGGACCATGCAAGTATACGGAGTGGCCTCTTTTTTATTATGTACGTTATCTATGTTTGCATTATTTATAGAATTTAATACCACGGGCATTATTTTATTTGGTGTTAGTTTAAGCTGCTTGAGCTTATCTTTGCTTACTTCATTATTTGAAATTCATATTTCTTGTGATGCCATAGAAATTGAATTACAAAACATTGAAAATAAGCCTTTAAGTAACCGAGTTAGTAAAAACTTTATTGAGCCTAATCCCAAAAGTAAAAACAGCAATTAACCAAACGAGACTTTAGTAATGTTGTTATAAAATTGCACAAATTAGGCTAATGATAAAACCCAACAGTTACTTAACATTACCCAAAGGTATAACAACATTTTGCAACTATTCTCTTTAAATACGATTAAAAGAAAGTTAATCTTAATAAGTGGTTAAAAACCTTATTTCAACTGATCTGTAGGGATATAAAGTCAGTATTAAATCTGTAATTCCCCTAGCTTACCTATAAAAAAGGACTATATAGTGAGATTTGAACAATTAGAACAGTTTGTAGCACTTGGCCTACTTCGTCATTTTAGGCAAGCTGCTGAACAAACCCAAATTAGCACATCTGCATTAACCCGTAGCATTCAAACTCTTGAAACGGAGCTTGGCTACGAACTAGTTACCCGCTCTACTCGCTCGGTTAAGTTAACTCAAGCAGGCGAACTTTTCCTCGACTTTGCTAAAAATACGCTCAATGAGCTAGAACAAATAAAGCATCGCGCTTTTCAATCAATTAATGGCACAGAAGAAAAAAAATTAGTGATTGGCTACACCACAACAACCAGCAGCATAGTACCAATCACCTGCGGCGAATTTTTGAGTCAGTACCCGCATATTAAAATTGAAATGCAGCTGCAAAATAAAACTGAGCTTCATAGAAAACTGCTTCAAGGGGAAATTGACATTAGTGTATGCTCGCAAATAGTCAATAGCATTGGTAGCGATATACAATTACCTGATCAACTTATTTTATTTTGTTCAAAACAACACCCTTTAGCAAATAAAAGCGATATTAGTAAAAAAGAGCTCGAAAGCTATCCAATGTTCAGTTGTTTTTCGCAGTCAAAACAAGTGCAATCAATGCTTAATGAAGTAATAGACTCGTTAAATAAAGTTTCAACTATTAAAGTAGGTAGTATTGAGCAGGTAATGGCTGGACTTGAAAAGTCAGATCATTTTGCTATTGCAGGTATTGAACACACCAGCTCTGTGGCAGAAAACCATAACTTAATCCAGCTTAAAACGAATAACGATATTAGCCATGAACAACTTGTGGTGCAAACAAGCCAGCAGATAGAGGCAGGTGAGCATGTTGACCACCTACTCTCGCTAATTAAGAAAGTTTCAAGAGCATAAAAAATGACTCCATGCGTTTTATAACAACTATAAATTAGTGGCATTAAAGTTTTTTTTCACTACACTAACGCTCCCTTATATTATGACTAGCGTTAATGAATAACTTTACAGCTGCTGAAATTTACCTAGAGCACATTGAAACGCATGGCTATGCCATTATTGAAAACGCCATTGATAGTGACTTAATATCCGAGTTGATGGCTGATTGCTATAGAATAAATCCTCACTTTAGCCTTGCCGGTATTGGACGATTAAACAATTTACAAATTGATGATTCCGTTCGTAAAGATAAAACCTACTGGTTTGATGGCAGCTCAAATGCACAGCTTAGCTATCAACAAATAATGGAAGCTGTTCGCACAACCCTTAATCGTAACTTTTTCATGGGCTTGTTTGATTATGAATGTCACTATGCAAAGTATACGCAGGGTGATTTTTACAAAAAACATGTAGATGCGTTCAAAGGTCGTTCAAATCGAGTTTTTACCACCGTATTGTATTTAAACTCTCCTAAGAAAGGCGGGGAGCTGGTTATTTACAAGCCAAAAAGTAAAGACATAGAAGTGGTTATAAAACCCACTGCAGGCACTTTGGTATTATTTGAAAGCGAACGCTTTGTGCATGAAGTACTTCCGGCTTTTGATAACCGCTATTCGATTGCTGGTTGGTTCAGAAAAAATGCGTCAATTAGTGGTATTATCGACCCACCCCGTTAAGAAAAAACGGGGTAAGAAAATAATAAGCCAATAAAAATAGCCAGTCCTACGTAATGATTATTTAAAAATGCTTTAAAACAATTATCTCGCTGGCGTAAATGAATCAAACGCTGTTGATACACCAGTAAAATTGCTGCAACAAATAATCCCAACCAAAAACTAAATCCTATTTGATTCATCAATCCAATTAAAACCATCAGCGCAAAAAAGCTAAAGTTAAGTAGCGCTATAATGTGGCGGTCATAACTGGCGAATAAAATAGCGGTTGATTTAACCCCTATTTTTAAATCATCATCTCTATCAACCATGGCATACATAGTGTCATAAGCCACCGTCCAGCAAATATTAGCGACAAATAATAGCCAAGCTTGCACAGGCAATGAGTTTGTTGATGCCATAAATGCCATAGGAATTGCCCAACCAAAAGCAGCCCCTAATACAACCTGTGGAAGTTGTGTGTAACGTTTCATAAAGGGATAACAAAACGCGAGCCCAAGCGCCCCAAACGATAACAAGATAGTATTGGTATTTAGCATTATTACTAAAATAAAAGCGATACTAACCAGCAGCAAAAACAAACTAACTGCTTCCCCACTACTCACAGCCCCAGTTGCTAAAGGGCGCTGACAGGTTCGTTTTACTGAGCCATCTATTTTCCTGTCAGCAAAATCATTGATAACGCATCCTGCGCTACGCATAACTATTACCCCAAGGGTAAACACAATGAAGTTTGTTAGGCTTGGTATCCCTTCATTTGCTATCCACAGCGCCCAATAAGTTGGCCAAAGTAATAATAAGGTGCCTATGGGCTTATCTATTCGCATTAACTGAACGTAATACGGTACATGGTTTACCGATAAAGGGGCTAGTTTCATGAGTATAAATAGGCTCCTGGTAAAAAAACTTCACAAACTAAAAATTTGTAGTCATGCAAAGAGAACACGCTTCGTCGCCCTAATAATATGTGTATGGGTAAATTAAGTTCGCTCACCAGTGATTGCAATGAGTGGTTATCATCAAAGCGAGCAATTTCAATATCAGCGCGCTTTAACGCAGGGTCTTGAAATATGACATCACCCAACGGACGTTCACCCATATTATGCAGCTGATTATTTGTATTGTTGTTTGATATTGGCAACCAGCTTTGAGCATATACAACCGGTTTGTCATCACACAACAATAAAACCTCACGGTTAAGTACGGTGTTCACCTCATTACTTAATAAAGCTTGCTGAGGTTGCGAGAGGTTAACTTTTTGCTCGCTCAGCACCTTTACTGCAAAACGCTGCGACTGGCTTTTTAATTTAGCCGTTAAAGAACGCGGTTCAAATAGCCACTCTTGCTCAGCGCTAGATAAGCCACAGACTTGAGAAGTACTCTGCCAATCAGCAGATAAAGAAAGAGGAAACGTAATCACAATAGCTCTACTTGATAAAAATCAGCAAGATCATAACATTGCTAAGAGATTTGAAAAAGCGCGATTTACTCACTACCAAGCACACCCTGTTATTATAAAAAGCTAATCAACATTTGACTCTCGCTATTGCCTATCCCAAACTTGAGTACAGAGTGCCTTTACATAACTCAACAAATAACAGCATCTTGCTGTATCTTATTTACTAATAAGTATAAACTATTTGTAACCAGTTTACGGAAACGCTTTTGAAATGAAAAAAACAGTATTTACAGGCCTTTTTATTCTTTTAGTCAGCCTAACTAGCTTATCAGCACGTGCTGAGTCTACTGTGGGTTATTTTGGGTTTGAGCCAGACATTATTACTAATTACATTGGTCCATCGAGTAAAAAAATGGGTTACGTTCGCGTCACGGTAGATTTAATGCTAAATAAAACATCCGATATTGCCATTGTAGAACACCACACCCCGCTGTTACGTGATGCGCTAGTAGAGATATTATCAAAAGAGCCTGAAAACAAAATAAAGTCTTTAACAGGGCGTGAGCAAATTCGCCTTAAGAGCGCAGAAAAACTAAAAAGCTTACTTAAGGAAGAAACAGGCCAAGAAATAATCCGAGACCTGTTATTTACTAAATATTTATATCACTAGGCGCTTTTTGTTTTAAAAAGCTGAGCGGTATAGGCAAAAGCCATACCGCTAACAAGCCCACCTAAGTGTGCCCAATTAGCCATTCCAACAAATAATACATCTGCAAAACCAAGTACTAACCATACCAGCATAAAACCAACAATCGCGGTTGTAACCAGTGCAGGCTGTTTAGGGTTAAGCGCGCTGTAAATCCAACAAAAGCCTAACAACCCATATACAACACCGCTAAGCCCACCAAAGTTAGGACCGACCATTAAGTATTGTGCCCAATTACTTATTAAAGCGGTAACTAAAAAAAGTCCGATTAAACTCGACTTACCGCATTGCTTTTCAATGTTATCACCCAGCGATACCCACCAGATTAAGTTAAACACAATATGCATAGCGCTAAAATGCACAATAGCAGGTGTTAACCAGGTAAGTGGTGACGCAGGATTGAACTGCAACGCCATGTAAATAGGCTCAAATGCACCAAATAAAAAGGCAACATAAACAACGATACTGAGAATACTAACACTTTGATTAAGCCAGCTTAAGGCTTTAAAACGGGCAACTAAATTAAGCGACTGCCCTTGATACTTTAACGGTGACTGCGTAGTACCTACTTGCCATGATGCTTGTTGATAACGTTCATGATTAGGGTTTTTAGCAAATTCGTTCCATAAAGGCTGCACTGCATGAAAGTCTTCAGGTGCCACACTAATAACAAGCGTATGGCCATCCTCAGTACGAATTTGCCCTGAAAGCCCTTGGCTTTTTAGGTAATCTATAAAGCCCTGTGCAGCACGGGGGTTAGTTAGGCTGCCTAGCTCTATCATCGTGCTACTTTATCCTTGTAAGCGGCTTCCCATGCAGTAAAACCGCCATCCATACTGTAAACATCTTCAAAGCCTTGCTCTACTAAGTAGCTGGCAGCGCCTTGTGAGCTCATGCCGTGATAACAGACAATAATAATCGGCTGGTCAAACTCCTTTTCCATCATAAATTGGGCAATATTCGCATTAGATAATGCCTCTGAACCCGGAATATGACCCGCTTGATACGAATTAGGATCGCGAATATCAGCAATCACTACATCTTCTTTATCGAGTAGTTCAAGGGTTTGTGCGATTGATATATGTTTAAATGCCATAGTACTCTCTTATAATTACAAAAAAGGCGACAAATGCCGCCTTTAATTCTCTTAACAAGGGGTAATTAATCCCAGTTAAGAATTACTTTACCCGATTGGCCTGAAATCATCATATCAAAGCCAGCTTGGAAGTCATCTATTGAATACTGATGAGTAATAATTGGTTTTAAATCAAGCCCTGATTGAATCAAACTGGCCATTTTGTACCAAGTTTCAAACATCTCACGACCGTAAATACCTTTGATCACTAAGCCTTTAAAAATAACTTGATTCCAATCGACCGCCATATCTGAAGGTGGAATTCCCAACATGGCAATTTTGCCGCCATGATTCATGTTATTTAGCATGGCATTAAATGCACTTGGTACACCTGACATCTCTAGGCCAATATCAAAGCCTTCAGTCATGCCCAGCTCTTTAGCTACATCTTCAAGCTTTTCATTCGCGACGTTTACAGCACGCGTTGCGCCCATTTTACGTGCTAAGTCTAGGCGGTATTCATTTACATCAGTAATAACCACATGGCGTGCACCCACATGCTTAGCCACAGCTGCAGCCATAATACCAATTGGGCCAGCACCGGTGATCAAGACATCTTCACCGACTAAATCGAACGATAAAGCCGTGTGTACTGCATTGCCAAATGGGTCAAAAATAGAGGCAAGTTCATCGCTAATATTATCTGGGATTTTAAACGCATTAAATGCAGGTATCACTAAATACTCTGCAAATGCGCCTTCGCGGTTTACACCGACCCCTGTTGTATTACGACATAAGTGAACGCGCCCAGCACGACAGTTACGACAATGGCCACAGGTTATATGACCTTCACCTGATACGCGGTCGCCAACTTCGAAACCGCGAACTTCTTGTCCCATGTCAATTACTTCACCCACGTATTCGTGGCCAACCACCATAGGCGTCGGTATGGTGTTTTGTGCCCACTCATCCCACTTATAAATATGCACATCGGTGCCACAAATAGCCGTTTTACGAATCTTAATTAACAGATCGTTATGACCCACTTCAGGCTTTGGTGCATCTGTCATCCAAATGCCTGGCTCTGCTTTTAACTTTGATAATGCTTTCATAATTCACACTCAATTAAAAAATCGCGACTTCAGCCGCGATTTAACAAGAAAATTAAATAACACCAATCTCTTTACCAATACGGGTAAATGCTGCAATGGCTGTATCAAGCTGTTCTTTGCTGTGCGCTGCAGAGATTTGGGTACGAATACGCGCCTGCCCTTTTGGTACAACAGGGAATGAAAAGCCGGTTACATAAATCCCTTCAGCCAATAACTTATCAGCCATAAGTGACGCTACTTTGGCGTCTCCTAGCATCACAGGTATAATCGCATGATCTTTACCTGCACAGGTAAAACCAGCCGCTTCCATTTGCTCACGGAAGTATTTAGCATTTGACCATAGCTTAGCGCGAAGCTCACCGCCATTTTCAAGCATTTCTAACACTTTAATTGACGCCGTTACAATTGAAGGCGCTAATGAATTTGAGAATAAGTAAGGACGAGAACGCTGACGTAACCATTCAACAATTTCTTTTTTACCTGAGGTATAACCACCCGAGGCTCCACCTAGTGCTTTACCTAAGGTACCAGTAATAATATCAACACGATCAAGCACGTTGCAGTACTCAGGTGTACCTTTACCGTTTTCGCCAACAAAACCAACTGCATGTGAGTCATCAACCATAACAAGTGCATCGTATTTATCAGCTAAGTCGCATACGGCTTCTAAGTTACAAATAACGCCATCCATTGAGAATACGCCATCGGTTGCAATTAATTTAGTTTTAGCACCGGCTTCATCGGCTGCGATTAATTGCTTTTCTAAATCAGCCATATCGTTATTTGCATAACGGAAACGTTTTGCTTTACATAAACGTACGCCATCAATAATAGAAGCATGGTTTAATGAATCAGAAATAATCGCATCGTCTGCACCTAATATGGTTTCAAACAACCCCGTATTGGCATCAAAACATGATGAGTACAAAATGGTGTCTTCAGTTTCTAAAAATTGACTGATTTTTTTCTCGAGCGTTTTATGAATATCTTGTGTACCACAAATGAAACGCACAGACGCCACACCAAACCCATGGTCATCTAAGCCTTGTTGCGCTGCTTTAATAAGCTCTGGGCTGTTAGCTAAACCTAAGTAGTTGTTAGCACAAAAATTAATAACTTTTTCGCCTGATGCCACTTCAATTTGAGCTTGCTGCTGCGAAGTGATAACACGTTCATTCTTGTACAAACCTTCCGCTTTAACGTCTTCGATTTGCTGTTGTAATTGGCTAAAAAAAGCAGATGCTCTCATCTGTGATCTCCATTTGGTTGAACGGGTTAAACAGCAGACGTGTTGCTGCTATTTATAATGGGGGTATTGTAAAAGTTTAAGCGCCAAATTGCACTGTTTGTCATTCGTCGCAAATTGCCTAACTGGCAGGAAAAGCTGCCAGTTTACAGGCTTGAGGTATGTACTACGTTAGATCAGCAAATAAAGCCGGAAGGTCGTTGATTGAGTCACAAACATAGTCAGCAAAATTTACAGCTTTGTCATCAAATTTTTGCCCTGAACGTACCAGTACTTTGGTACGTACATTAGCGCTAATGGCAGCGTGCATGTCACCTAATTTGTCACCCACCATCACACTAAGTGCAGGGTTGATATGATGATCTTCTATTCCTTGAAGTAACATGCCAGGCGCTGGTTTTCTGCAATCGCACTCTTTTAAATAATCTGGTAATGCGTTTTTAGGATGATGGGGACAAAAATAAACGTCCGTAATTTCAATTTGATGAGCGCTAAACTGCGCTTTCATCCACTCACTAAGCGCTAAAAATTCGCTCTCAGAATAATAACCACGGCCAATGCCTGACTGATTAGTCACTATAATTATTTTATAGCCCGCATCATAAAACGCTTTGCATGTTGAAAACACACCATCTATAAATTCAAACTCTTCGCTTTTAAACACATAACCATGGTCAACATTTACTACGCCATCACGATCTAAAAAAAGCGCCTTGTTAGTGTTTTCTTGATTCATAACAGTGACTCTTTTTTAACAACATGATCAAACATTTGTTTTACTGCATCGGTGGTTATTTGACTCATTAAATCATCGCCTTTAACACGAGTACCCCAAGGCAATTGCTTGGCGGTTTTACCTGTTTGCATAACTAAGTTTTGATGGTAAACCTCAACCACGTAGTCTTGGTATAAATAAGGCCCCGTACGCGCTGGGTTTGAATGCGCATATAAACCAATAACGGGCGTACCCACAGTCACCGCCATATGAGCTGGGCCTGTATCGGGCGCCAGTACTAAGTCTGCACGCTTAAGTACGCACAATAATTCTTTGAGTTTTGTTTTACCCACCAAGTTCAGAATGGGTGAATCAGAGTGTTTAATGATGTTATTTGCTAAATTAATTTCCAGTTCAGTCGGTCCACCAGTTAATACTATTTTAAACCCCTGTGTATGTGCATAATCCGCAAGCGCAGCATAGCGATCGGCTAACCAGTTACGCTGTGCTTTACTTGCTGCTGGCGAAATAACAAATAGCTTATTTGATAAATAATCGTCACCTAACAGCTCATCAGCTTTAGCTTGATCTTTGTTGGTAAAGGGCATATTCCATACAGGGACATAATCATAAACACCAATCGCTTGGGCAAAGCCTTTAAATCCCTCTAAAACATGCGCCTGAGATTGGGCTTTAATGCGTTTATTAATAAATAAACTATGTAGCTCTTTTGAACGAGCCCAGTCAAAGCCAATTTTAACTTTGGCAGGAATACAGCGAGCAACAAAACCTGCTCTTAAAGCCACTTGCATATTAAGCAGTACGTCAAAACACTGCCCTTTAAAGGTTTGCTTTAACTGTTTCAGTGCCGCTTTACCTTGCTTTTTATCAAATACTACAAGCTCAACGCCTGGTAAGTCAGCTAACAGCATCGCCTCGACCTTACCTATAACCCATGTAATTTTGGCATTTGGGTGTGCTTTTTGAATAGCTTGTACCGCACTTACTGCATGGCATACATCACCAATAGCAGAAAGACGTAAAATACAAATTGAAGTGTAAGTAGGCGCTGAAGTCACACGTTTCCTTGGAGGTAAAATAATAAAACCTGATCTTAAATTATAATCGCGTCATTGCAAGTACTTATCCTTAGCGTTAAAACACGTTAATATGTGCACATATTAAAGCAAACCCTATGAGCTATGTTTAATCAACACGTCAAAAATAACCATGTCATTTTGAGCCATCCTCAATATAGCAGCCAGATAGAGTTAGATTGGTTTAGCCCCGACTTTTGGCAGCAACAGCAAAAAATTGTTGGCGCTAAAAAGGGACGTGCAACCGCATGGTTTTTTAAACACGCAGATTTAACGGCTGTGTTGCGCCATTATTGGCGTGGCGGCCTGATAGGAAAGCTACTCAGTGATCAGTATTTGTACTGGGGGCTTGAGCATACCCGTGTTTATAAAGAGTTTAGCTTGATGACACAATTAATAGAGCTAGGTTTAAATGTACCAAAACCTATTGCCGCTAAAGTGAGCCGCCATGGTTTTATTTACCGAGGTGATATTATTACTGAAGCGGTTAGCGGCGCTAAAAGCGTATTAGATATACTGATTGAACGCGCATTGAATGATATTGAAATAAAAAAAATAGCCAGCACAATTGCGTTATTTCATAATGAAGGGGTGTATCACGCTGATTTAAATATTAATAATATTTTATTTGATGACAGTGGCAACGTTTTTATTATCGATTTTGACCGCGGCGAAATAAAAACACCCGATAAAAAATGGCAACAAAGCAACATGTCTCGACTACAGCGCTCATTTTTAAAAGAGCAAAGCCGCAATAGCAGCTTTCATTGGCAAGAAAACGATTGGCAAAGTTTAAATAAACACTACCATAATGGGTTAACCTAATAAAAACTAGTTTGCTAACGCTAAGTATTGCTCTGTTACTCTATCGGCACACACCTTTTCTAAAATAGCTGCGTTGGTTACATTTGGGTTATCTGCGAGCACTTGCTTAACTGCGAGCGCTAGGAGCTCACCTTGGCCAATAGGTACTAGGTATTTACTTAGTTCACCCGTAAGTATTTCACTTGGACCATGAGGGCACTCAGTACTGACAGCAGGCGTACCTACTGCTAAAGCCTCGACTAGCACATTACCAAACCCTTCAAAGTCTGAACTTAACAATAAAGCTTTTGCCTGCTTTATCCAGTTATATGGGTTTTGTACAAATCCCGGAACAATAAGCTGATTTTCAATACCATATTCTTTGGCTAACTTTAATGCCTTTTCTTTTTTGTTACATAACAGCACTAATTTGTATTTTTTATCTAACTTGGCAAATGCAGAAAATAAAATATCATGGCGTTTTTGTTTAGCTAAACGTCCCACATGAATAAGATAGGGAGAATCGGGTATATTTGTATTCACCTCATTAGCTTTATCATTGATTGTTTTAAAATTGAATGGATTATAAATAGTGGTAATAGCACTTGGGGTTATTAAGCTGCCTTGTTGTATTTCTTCTTCAACCCCTTTGGACACGCAGATCAGTGATTTACCATTAAGATTTTGTTTACTCTTTTTAAGATATAAGTATGAAAGCGGGCCTAGTTTTTTTTGCCTAGCGAGCTCTGCATTAACTGAGTTATGAACAACAAAATGGATATTTTTTATTTTACTCTGCGCTAATAAGTTATTACTACGATCTAAATTAGAAAGTACTATATCAATAGACCCAAGTTGCCGTAACTTTTGCTCAAACCATGTCTCTAACACTCTGATATTCTTTTTTATCTGCCAAAATCGATCTACTTTAGTTGCTCGACCTGAAAATAAACTTTCAACGTTCAAAGTGGTTGGAATGTCATATTCAATATTTTGCGCCAATGACAAGATAGTCACATTGTGGTCTTTTAATACCATCTCTTGCGCTAATGTAAGCATTACCTTTTCAGCGCCACCACCAACAAGAGAGTCAATTACAATGACAATATTCATAGCTTATTCCCCTGCAACAGTACTTTTACACCATTCGTTATAACATCAAAGCTATGTACATTTTCTAACAACATATATTGGCTGAGTGTATTGTTATAATTTGGCTCAGTAAGTAGCTCTTGCACTTTTTGAGTGATGTCTAAAATATCAAGCTCAGCTTGCTTAACAACGCCTGTGACTGCACAACGTGCGACTCGATCACTCTGATCTTTTGAAATAGCACAAGCAATGGTTGGGGTTTGCAAAGCAATAGCTTGTAGTAAAGTATCACCCGCGCTCAGTAATGCAATTTTAGCCTGACTGAGTAAGGCTAAAAATTCAGTTCCCTCTTGGCTTGGCAAACAAATTAACTCATTGGTTTTAGGTAGCGACTTAGTGTAATTAGGGCCAAATACCACCACGCCTTTCAAGCCTGTTTGTTTAGCAATAACAAGCCCTGCTTGAAAATATATATCTGCGCAATTTACGCCATTAACTGTATGACCACCAGAGCCCGCGTTAACAATAAAGAATTCTTTTTCTTTCAAGTGATAACGGTTTAGTGCATCGCATTTTTGTTGCGCTGATGCAAATACTGTAAATGGCCCAACATTAGCAGGATAGGCCAAAGGCAACATGCTCAATTTTAGCTTTTCATACCACGAAAGAGGTTCAATACAGTAATCCGGTTGTACCACCCAATGAGTATCAATAAGACCAGTCCTATTAAGCTTTAAACCTTTTGCCCGCTTTTTTGCATGCTGCGAAATAAAAACAACTTTAGCACCCACTTTTTTTGCCGCTTTCATTTGCTCAGCGCGTCCTGCGCAATCAAAAAGCACCGCATCTGGTTTGTATTGATCAATAAACTGACATACGTGCGTATTTTCTTTTGTTGCCGATTGGTTTAAGAGTAAGCTAGAAAACGGGCAGCTTTTAGCATAAGCCGTATGTTTATTTAAAATAAAATGAATATCTAACTGCTTGCCATACTCAGCCTTTAAAGTTTGAGCCAGCTGTAATGAGCGCATATATTCACCAATACCTTCTGGTGATGACACAGGAATAAATAAAAGTCGTTTTTTGCTCATTACAATCTCACTGGCTTATTTGACCTGCAGTATACCAATGGCAACTTTTTAGCGATAGATGGTAAGCATTTTTCTATATGATTTAACATACCAATTTAGATTTAATTACTGCAATAAGATGCTTAGATTGCTAAACTTACCGGTAATTTCAATCACAAGGATCTGAGCTTTGCGAAACAAAATTTTTATACTTTCTTCGCTTTTTTGTGCAATGAGTACCCCTGTTTATGCTGAACCCTGGGTTAAACCTGATGATTTTGGGTTAAGAGCGGATATCCAGCAACTCGCCGATGCAGGTGTTATTTTAGCCCCGGTAACGACTTACCCGTTAATGTGGAAAAGCTTTATTGCTGATATCGATAATGCCGGACTAGAGCAATTATCACCTCGCTTACAAGATGCGTTATTGCGTGTAAAACATCGTTATAAGTCAGAAAACAGTGGTTCACATAGTGTTCAACTTTCTGCATTTGCCAGCTCAGATCCATTAGCGACCACCAGCTTTGGTGCAACGAATACCCAAGAGTCAGAATTAACAGCAGCCTATGCTTACCTAGGACATAACTTTGCAGCCAAAATTGCGCTTAATCACCGCAGTGATGGTAAAAAGTGTTTAATCAACGGTAAAACAACAGACAATATAGTTAACAATGAGCAAGCACTGACTGACTGCAATGATACCTCACTTGATGATAGCTATTTAGCGTATCGTTTGGGTAATTGGATATTTAGAGCCGGTGCGGTTGAACAGTTTTGGGGACCAGGCGTTGATAACAGTCTAATTATGTCTGGTAACGCCAAACCACTTCCTGCAATAAGTATCAGCAGAGAACAAAGCAGTGCATTTGAAACACCTTGGCTGAGTTGGATTGGTCAGTGGAGCTTTACTGCACAAATGGCAAAGCTAGAGTCAACCCGAGTTGTACCAGATGCGTTATTGTGGAGTACTCGTTTAAATCTTCGTCCAATTCAACAATTAGAAATTGGCTTTAGCTGGTCGGCACAATGGGCAGGCAAAGGACAACCAAGCTCGGCTAGTGACTTTATCGATATGATTGCCGGTGATACAGAATGCGTTGATGGCACCAGTAATTGTGATAGCCAGTTACAGTCAAAAATTGGTAATCAATTAGCCGGTATTGATATTCGCTGGTCTGATACGTTGTTCAATCAACCTTATGCTATTTATGCAAGTACCATTGGTGAAGATGCGAGCTCACAATTTAAACCAGCAGATAGAGCGTATTTATTTGGCTTACAAACAACACATCGCGTTTACGAGCAGAATTTACTAGTCAACTTAGAATATATTGATACAGGTGTCTCTTGCTCTGCGGGGTCAACGACCGAAAACTGCTATTATGAGCACACAGATTATCAATCAGGCTATCGCTATCATGGCCGTCCTATCGGATCTAGTTATGATAATGATACGCAGTCACTAGTACTTACTGTACTTGGGCAACTTTCTAACGGGACTGATTGGCAAGTAAAACTGCGTGATATTGACTTCAATAGCGACAACCGCGATCGTTACCCTAATAATCCAGATTTAGGTAACTCAATCACAAAAACCGCATTTAGTTCTAAGCAGCTTGAAGTACGTTATAGAATGCTTGCCATGGGGGGGCGCTTAACCCTTGGCGGACTTGCCTCTAATAACGATGGAGCAGAAAACGATACCTCTGCATTTGCTAAGTTCGAATACAACTTTTAGTTTCATTAATAACATTAAAAAAGGGGATAAACTGCAGTTTATTCCCTTTTTTTTATTTCATTAACTAGCTTTTTATTTTGCTAATCACTTTTGATGTTGAACAGCCATCTAAAAACTCAAGCACTTCGACTTTTCCGCCATGGCGCAGCACATGCTCCGCACCGGCTATTTGTTCTACCGTATAGTCGCCGCCTTTGACAAGAATATCAGGGCTTATTTGCTCGATAAGTTTTGCCGGCGTGTCATTTTCATCAGCACTTCCAAACGGGATAACCCAATCAACGGAGGCAAGTGCACTGAGGACCATGGCGCGCTCATCTAATGGGTTTATTGGGCGTTCTGGGCCTTTCAAACGAGCAATAGAGTCATCATTGTTTAAACCAACCACTAATCTGTCCCCACGGGCTTTAGCTTGCGCTAAATACCGCACATGCCCTGCATGCAAAATATCAAAGCAACCATTAGTAAATACAATCGTTTCACCATTTTGCTTAGCAAATTCAATATGCTGCAATACGTCATCAAACGGGGTTTGATAATGCTCGCCAGTTGCTTGTAAGTATTGCCCCAGTTTTCGACTTAACTCTTCTGGAGAAACCGTAGCCGCGCCCAATTTACTCACCGCAATACCTGCAGCTAAATTAGCAATTTCTACCGCATCTTTAGGCATCATGCCCGCACCTAACATAACGGCAAGGGTTGCAATAACAGTATCCCCAGCGCCAGTTACGTCACTGACCTCAAGCTCTTGAGCTGCAAAATCATATTTTTCAGTGGCATTTATAAGCGACATACCTTGCTCTGAACGGGTAAGTAACATCGCCGTTATACCCGCATCACTAATGAGGTTTCGTGCACTACTTGCAAGTGTCTCTTCTGAGCCCACTTGCCCGCCTGCTAATTTAAATTCATTTAAATTAGGGGTTATATAATCAGCACCGCGATATAACTGTAAGTCCGATGATTTAGGATCAACAAGTACCGTTTTACCTGCTTTTTTGGCCACACTTATCATCTCTTTGATCAGCGATAGCGAGCCTTTGTTGTAATCAGAAAACACTATAAAGTCGTAATCATTTAGCACAAGCTCTAATCGATTTAATAAAAGCTGGCTATGTGATTCGTTAAAAGTTTCTTCTAAATCTAAACGTACCACTTGCTGATGACGGCTAATTACACGCATTTTAGAAATAGTCGGTAAATCACACACGCTGACAAGCTGTGAATTTATTTTTTCACCTTCTAAAATATTTTCTAAAATTTGCCCACTTTCGTCCTCACCAATAAGGCCTAACAACCCCACTTTACCATCTAAACGGGCTATATTTTTAGCCACATTAGCCGCACCGCCAGCCTTGTCTTCAAATTTACTTACTTTAACAACGGGTACTGGCGCTTCTGGTGAGATACGCCCTGAATCACCATACCAATAGCGATCGAGCATCACGTCGCCCACCACTAAAATACGTGCTGCTGATAAGTTC
Source organism: Pseudoalteromonas sp. ND6B (assembly GCF_000764215.1). Lineage (NCBI taxonomy): Bacteria > Pseudomonadati > Pseudomonadota > Gammaproteobacteria > Alteromonadales > Pseudoalteromonadaceae > Pseudoalteromonas > Pseudoalteromonas sp. ND6B. Next base: position 15,678 of record NZ_JQFL01000067.1, on the reverse strand, counting down.
TTTAGTAAAGATAAATCCATTACTGCTGCTCCGCAACAACCATATCCATGGCTTCACATAACCAATGGCCAATAAACATGTGTGCTTCTTGAATACGCGCGGTTTCGTCGTTTTTAATAATAATAGGTAACTTTGCAATATCTTTTACTTGCCCGCCGTCACGGCCAGTAAGTGCAACCGTGAATGCCCCTATTTTGTTAGCAGCTTCTAATGCTAAATTAATATTTTTACTGGTACCTGATGTAGTTAAACCAATCACGATATCCTCAGGCTTACATAGCGCCTGTACTTGGCGCTCAAACACAGTATCAAAATGATAATCGTTGCTGTGCGCTGTTAAAATAGACGTGTCTGTGGTCAAAGCAATAGACGCTAATGGACCTCGCTCTAATTTATAACGCACCACAAACTCTGCAGCTAAATGCTGAGCATCGGCAGCACTGCCGCCATTACCAAACCAAACCACCTTACCACCAGCTTGTAAAGCACTATGACATGCTTCTAGCAACTGCATTACCTCTTGATGATACGCCTCCATTGTTTCAAACAATACTTGATGACGGTTTAAACTTTCTAGGTAGCTGGTTGCCACTGAATCTATAATTGACATGAGATATTCCTCTTGGAACTGAAATGGCAGGAAAAATTAATTTCATTATTCCATAATTTTATAGCCAAATCACCTCTATATAACTAAATTAGATGTTTCACAGAAACTAAAATCAAAGGCTTACTGCATGGAAATCGTTTTTGTTATAAAAGTAACCATAAGCATTTCCTAAAATCATGAAACTGATGCAATAGCGTGATTTGAATGACATTGATTTAGTTTATACCCTAGTAAATGAACTCAAACCAACTTTTATACTTTGTGTGTTTAGAAATAAGCCGTTTCACGATAAACTAGCTACAATTACCTTAAACAAAGCTCAGTATGGCACGCACTTTTTATTCACTTGCACTAATCATTATTAGCCCTTTGATCATATTTTATTTATATGTATTACGTGGTAAAAAAAATTCGGGTTATCGCGCGCATTTTAAAGAACGTTTTGGGTTTGTACGTCGCTGTTTATTTTCTAATAACACTAAACCTGTTGTTATTCATTGTGCTTCTGTAGGAGAGGTATTAGCAGCTACGCCATTAATTAAAGCGTTGCAAAATGAGCACCCGCAGCTCAATATTCTGATCACTTGTAATACCCCGACTGGCCGCGCACAAATAACAGCACAATTTAAAGATACCGTCGCTACTAGTTATTTACCTATCGATTTTCCTTTTGCCACTGCTCGATTTTTAAAACGCGTAAAACCGCAGTTACTGTGTATTTTAGAAACTGAATTGTGGCCAAATATTATGGCTAATGCGCATAACAAAAAAATCCCGGTATTGGTTGTTAATGCGAGACTTTCTGAGAAGTCGCAGCAGGGTTATCAAAAGGTTGCGCAGTTAACTCACCGTATTATGCACTCTATTACTGCGTTAGCCAGTCATAACAAAACAGATGCAGAGCGTTTTATTGCACTTGGGCTTGAGCCTTCAAAAAGCCATGTTACAGGTTCAATCAAGTTTGATATTAGCCCTACTCAAGAGCAACTAACAAAGGTGAGCGCGCTCAAACAGTACTATAATAGCCAAGAACGTTTTATATGGGTGGCAGGTTCTACTCACCCTATAGAGCATGAATTAATACTCGATGCCCACCAGCAGTTGTTAAAAAAGCAGCCTGATGCTTTATTGATTATTGCCCCGCGACACCCCGAGCAATTTGATAAAGTGGCTGAACTACTCACACAAAGTACTTTAAGCTTTAGTCGTCGTAGCCAAAATAATTACCAAAACGAACACGTTTTACTTGCCGATACGCTAGGTGAATTACAGTGTTTATACGGCGCGGCTAGTGTTAGTTATATTGGCGGTAGTTTGATTCGTCGTGGTGGTCATAACCCGCTTGAGTCAGCCGCATTTTCGGTCGGTGTAATAACAGGCCCTCACACGTATAACTTTGATCATGTCTATCCTGAGTTAACAAAGCTTAAAGGGGCATGCGTGGTAGAAAATGCAGATGAACTGGCACAACAACTCATTACCTTTAGCCAAAATAAAAAGGCATGCCAAACGCTCGGCACAAAAGCTGCGCAATGTGTTGCTAAAAACCAAGGCGCCATAAAAAAAACACTCACTATTATTAATCAATACTTAGAGCCAAAACAGTGACTAACATAGCTATTAGCCAAACCCGAGAATGGGTTTCATCCGTTATTGTAAAATATAACTTTTGCCCGTTTGCCCGTAAAGAAGTCGAAAACAACTGTATTCATTACATTGTAAGTAACGCCAATACTATCGATGATGCTGTAATGGATATGCTTGAGCAATGTATCGAGCTTGACCGCGAGAGAGAACGAGAAACCACGCTAATCATGTTCGATAACGGTTTTAGTGACTTTGAAGACTTTTTAGATTTAGTCGATTTAGCAAATGCGCTATTGGTTGCACAAGGCTTTGAAGGTAAATATCAAATTGCAAATTTTCACCCCGATTATGTATTTGCCGATAGCGATGAAACCGATGCGGCCAACTACACAAATAGAGCGCCGTTTCCTACCTTGCACCTAATTCGTGAAGCAAGTATGAGTGAAGCACTTGAAAATTATGACGAACCTGAGTCTATTCCTGAGCATAATATAAACTTAGCACGCCGAAAAGGCATTGATTTTTGGCAACAATTATTAGAAAACTGTAAAAAACCGAGCGTATAAGCTCGGCTTTTAATACCTTTAGTTAACCCATTAACTTTATTTTTTGACCCAGCTACCGTTTACTTCAATGTAGTGGCCGCTTTGCGTTTTTTCGATTGTTTTTGCCGCTGCCAATGCCTCAACTTGTGCAAGTGACAAGTTATTCTTTTTAGCTAATTTTAAGTACTGTGCCTTACGTTTTTCGTTAACGTCATCAACAACCGCTTTTGCTTCTGTATTTTGTACAACTAATCCAAGGTAGCCTGAGCTGTTTTCACCAACTAAGCCTTGGCTTTTAGCTTCATCTAAACTCATAGCCCAAACTGAAAATGACATACAAACGGCACTAATTAGGGTTACTATATTTAATTTATTTTTAATATTCATATTCTAGCTCCTTAAAATAACTCACTGTCATCGCTAAATAAATTATCGAGCTCTTTATCTACTTTGACACGAATTTCATGATCAACCTTAACATTTAAATTAATAGTGATTGGCTCTTTAGCCGACACCTCAACACGATGCGTGCACGCACTTAGTGCTGATATTGCTGCTAACGCGAGCAGCACTTTTATCGATAACGACTGTCTCATTGCCCATTTCCTTTTTGTGAAAATTGTTGCTCAACTTTTTGTGTAATTTCATCACTTAAACGCAGTGCCCGTAGAAGCGTAAATATGTTTTCTTCATGGTTGTAATTAAAGTTAACTTGCTGCTGCGCTTGCTGATTATAACCTTGTAAATTAACTCCAAGCTTTAACCAACCATCATTTTTAAGTACAACGCTGCTATTGAGTTTTTGAATATCTAAATCAGTCAATAACCCCAGTACAGGTTGCAACTCTTGCTGTTGCTGCATCACAGAATCAAATGCAGCATTATTGCTAATTTTTAAATTGCCCTCACCTTGGCTAAACAGACTGCCTTGGCTAATGTGCACACCATTTTTATTAACGCTCACCGGCAGTGTACCAGCCAAACGTCCTGTTAAAGTAATACCCGACTTATCATCAAGGGTGATCAGCTTACTTGCATCAATATTATTAAACGTTACAGTGCTAACTTGGGTTTCTTGTCCAAGCGTATAGTTATCTAATAAAAATGTACCGCCAAGCACATTACCTTCAACATTACTAACAAGCACATTATTGTTATTGACGAGCCATTGCCCTTTAAGGCCTTTGATAACTGCGCCCGCTCTAAACTCATTTAAATGAAAGGTAGTCGGTTTTACATTAAGCCTACCTGAATTAAACTCCCCGCTAAATACACTACTAAAATCACTTGCAAGGTAGTCATTATAAAGTCCACTTAATTGGCGAATATCTATATCAAAGGATGCCCTTTGTAAATTGACATCGCCACTAATATTGCCGTTAAAAGTACCTTTTGTCAGCTTAGCAAGTGGATAAAACTGATTAATAAAGGTGTTTAATGGCAACACACTTTGCGCTGGCACAATTACCTCAAACGGATGTGCCTGTGACGATATATGATGATTTACCACCAACTCAATATCATCTATAAACGCATGGTGCGACGCTTTAAGTGCACGGCTTTGTAATCCACTCGAGTCTATTTTTATATTATTCAGTCTTATATCAGCGCTATTAAGAGCCTTAATTTGCGTTTTCGCAGTTAAATGAGCAAATAACTCACCTACACCTAGGTTTGCTTTTGCCGTGAGACTATTATTTATATTGGTAAGTTTAAATTCTTTATATGCCGCATTTTTTAACTGATTAGTTAATGTAATTTCTGCATTTAGTTGTTTATCCATTTTCGCGGTTAAACCACCTTGATAATGCACTGCTTTTACATCAAAAGCTTCAAAGCTAGCAACGGAAAATTTACTCTGTGTGTACCCGACGGGTTTTGAGTCAATAAATTCACTTAATTCAAAGTAACCACTGAAATTAAGCATATTAGCAGTAACAGGGATAAATGCGGGTAGTCTTTTAAGCTCAACGTTGTAATCACCTTTAACTTTAGTACCATTTAGCTGAGCACTTATATTAATGCTGTTTATATCTGGCGTGTTTATTTGAGCAGACACCTTTGCCTGCATATTATCAAGCAAAGCGTTAATAGGGAGTGCGGTATCTGTTATTAAAATATCAAAGTGTTTATTACCTTCACTCATCACATTAATTACTGGAATACTCAGCTCCCCCTGTTCTAAACGAAGAGCTTGAGAAAGCTTAACCTGCCAATTTAAAGCAACTTGTTTGCTTACAAAATCTGCGTACTCACTTGGTGGAATTAACTCAGTGCAGCGAGGGCTTAAATTAATTTTGTTATTAAGTGAACCGGTATCTAGGATTAACGCTTGGTTATTTAAATTAAAGCGAGTAGCCATCTGGCCAGTGGTTAATAAATTAAATTGGCATTGCTCAAACGTATGAGCAAATTGAGCGCTAATCCCCCCGCTCAACTTAAGCTCAATCCCGTCAAAACTAAACACTTGTTGAGTATTAAAGTTAACAGCATCGAGTAAGGTGTTTTTAGTGTTTATTACCTGTTTTAACAAAATGTCATCAACTGCTAGCTGACCACTTATTTTATTGGTGGTTAAAATCGCACTCGCATTTATATCGCCCGTTACATTAAATTGATTTAGCGCAGGTTCTAATACACTAAATTTTAATGGTTTATTGAGCTGATTACTGTTTACTACAAGCTGTTTAATATTAATAAGAGGGCGATTTGAAGGTAGCGTTATCTTAAGCTGTTTAGCCGGTTGATTAGCGTTATCACTTTTAGGTAATGGATTGAGCGTTAATATTGCACTTTGAACACTGACATGCTTTGTATTTGCAGTAATATCAGAGAGTTGTAATTGTTGGTTTTGGTAATTTAAACACACAGTATCGGCATGTATATTTAACTTTGAGGTAATTGAAAAATCGAGGCAGCTTAATGTGACACCTGCTTTTTTAAGTTCAGGGGCAATGGCCCATTGTAGTAAAGGCAAGCGAAATACATACCCGAGTAATAATAGACTCAGTAAAAGAGTGCCAACAATTAAACCAATGCGCTTAAACATATTATCCTTACATGTTTTTTAATCACTATAATCAAAAAAGGCTGCACAAGGCAGCCTTTTTTATTTTACATCCAGATCATGAATCTAGTGTGTATATTAACCTACATTTTTACGCGCATTACGGAACATACGCATCCATGGGCTATCCTCTTTCCACTCATCTGGGTGCCAAGAGTTAGCAACAGTACGAAATACACGCTCTGGATGTGGCATCATTACAGTTGCACGGCCATCTGTTGATGTAATACCTGTGATACCTTCTGGCGAGCCGTTCGGGTTCGCTGGGTATTGCGTTGTAGGGTTGCCGTAGTTATCAACAAATTTAACCGCTACAGTACCACTTGCAAGTGCTGCTTTTGTTGCTGCTTCGTTTGCAAACTCTGCATGGCCTTCACCATGAGATACCGCAATTGGCATCCGCGAGCCCGCCATACCATTAAAGAATACCGATGGATTCTCTTGTATTTCAACTAAGCTAAAGCGTGCTTCAAAACGCTCTGACTTGTTCGTTACAAAGCGTGGCCAATGCTCAGTACCTGGGATCAACTCTTTTAATGTTGATAGCATTTGACAACCGTTACATACCCCTAAGCTAAAGGTGTCTTCACGGTGGAAGAAACTTTGGAATTGATCGCGTGCCATGTCATTAAACAGTATTGACTTAGCCCAACCTTCACCCGCACCAAGCACATCACCGTAAGAGAAACCGCCACACGCCACTAAGCCTTTAAATTGCTCAAGTGTTAAGCGCCCTTCTAAAATGTCGCTCATGTGCACATCAACCGCTGCAAAGCCCGCACGGTTAAATGCAGCTGCCATTTCTAAATGAGAGTTTACACCTTGCTCACGTAAAATAGCCATTTGCGGTTTAGCACCAGTTGCAATATATGGAGCTGCAACATCTTCATTTAAATCAAAGTTAAGTTTTACATTTAAGCCAGGATCTTTTGCGTCAAACTTAGCGTCAAACTCTTGCTTAGCACAATCTGGGTTATCACGACGCGCTTGCATTTGATACGTTGTTTCGGCCCAAATTGTACGAAGTTCAGTACGAGTATGATTAAGTACTGTTTGCTCACCACGATTAAACACGATGTTATCGTCGTTATTTAGCGAGCCAATCACATGACTAATTGCGGCAACTCCATGCTGCTCAAATACCGCATTTACAGCCTCTAAATCGCTATTCGCTACTTGAATTACAGCACCTAGCTCTTCGTTATAAAGCGCTTCAATATCAGAGCCGGTCAAAGTCGCTAAATCAACGGTAACACCGGTGTGACCGGTAAACGCCATTTCAGCGATAGTGGTAAATAAACCACCGTCTGAACGGTCATGGTACGCAAGCAACTTGCTATCAGCGACTAGCGCTTGCATTGCGTTGTAAAAACCTTTTAGTAGCTCTGGGCTATCTACATCAGGTGTTGTATCACCTAATTGCTTATAAACCTGAGCAAGGCTTGATGCGCCCAGTCGGTTTTTGCCCGCGCCTAAGTCAACTAAAATAAGCGATGTATCGCCTTTATCTGTTCGTAACTGTGGGGTCACTGTTTTACGTACGTCTTCAACACGACCAAAAGCAGTGATAATAAGCGATAACGGGGATGTTACAGATTGCTCTGTAGCATCATCTTCGTTCTTCCATGTCGTTTTCATCGACATAGAATCTTTACCTACAGGAATTGTTAACCCAAGTGCCGGACATAACTCTTCACCCACCGCTTTTACCGCTTCGTATAAACCGGCATCTTCTCCTGGGTGTCCCGCTGCGGCCATCCAGTTTGCAGATAACTTAATATTTTCAAGAGAGCCAATGTTTGCACAGGCAATATTCGTTAACGATTCTGCCACTGCTAAACGCGCTGAAGCGCCATAGTTAAGTAGTGCTGCAGGCGTACGTTCACCCAGTGACATTGCTTCACCATGGTAAGTGTCATACGTTGCTGCGGTTACTGCACAGTTAGCTACTGGTACTTGCCATGGGCCTACCATTTGATCGCGTGCTACTAAACCTGTTACCGAACGATCGCCAATAGTAATGAGGAAGGTTTTTTCAGCAATGGTTGGTAAACGTAATAAACGTTCTGCAGCATCAGCAGCACTGATATTTTCAACGTCGAGTGCTTTACCTAACACTTGTTGTGATGTTACATCACGATGCATTTTAGGTGCTTTCCCTAATAAAACATCGAGCGGTAAATCAACAGGATTATTTTCAAAGTGACTATCAGCAACCGTTAAATGAGGCTCTGCAGTTGCTTCACCAATAACAGCATATTGCGCTCTTTCACGCTTACAAATAGCTTCAAAACGATCAAAATCTTCAACAGCGACAGCGAGTACATAGCGCTCTTGCGATTCATTACACCAAATTTCGTGTGGTGCCATGCCCGGTTCATCATTTGGGATATTGCGAAGCTGAAATTTACCGCCACGTCCACCGTCACTAACAAGTTCAGGGAATGCGTTAGATAAACCACCTGCACCCACATCATGAATAAACGCAATTGGATTTGCATCACCTAGCTGCCAACATTTGTCGATGACTTCTTGGCAACGACGTTCCATTTCTGGGTTTTCACGCTGTACAGAGGCAAAATCTAAATCTTCATTTGATTGACCCGATGCCATACTTGATGCAGCGCCACCGCCTAAGCCAATGTTCATTGCAGGGCCGCCTAGTGCAATGAGTTTTGCACCAACTGGAATATCGCCTTTTTGAACATGATCAGCACGGATATTACCTAAACCACCGGCAAGCATAATTGGCTTGTGGTAACCACGCACCTCTTCACCATTGTGACTGGTCACTTTTTCTTCGTAAGTACGGAAATAACCTAATAAATTAGGACGGCCAAACTCGTTATTAAACGCAGCACCACCTAATGGGCCTTCAGTCATAATATCTAGAGCATTAACAATACGGCCAGGCTTACCAAAATCACTTTCCCAAGGCTGTTCAAAACCAGGAATACGTAAATTAGATACAGTAAAGCCCACTAAACCCGCTTTTGGTTTTGAACCACGACCAGTTGCGCCCTCATCGCGAATCTCACCGCCCGACCCTGTTGCCGCACCAGAGAAAGGAGCAATAGCCGTTGGGTGGTTATGGGTTTCAACCTTCATTAATATTTCAATGTCTTCTTGGTGATACGCATATTCACCTTGTGCATTCGGGAAGAAGCGACCCGCCTTTGAGCCTTTCATTACGGCTGCATTATCTTTATAAGCAGATAATACATTTTCAGGATTATGCTCAAAGGTGTTTTTAATCATTTTGAACAACGACTTTGGTTGTTCAATGCCATCAATAGTCCAATCAGCATTAAATATTTTATGACGACAATGCTCTGAGTTCGCTTGAGCAAACATAAACAGTTCAATATCGTTAGGGTTACGCCCTAACTTAATAAAGTTTTCAACTAAATAATCAATTTCATCATCAGCAAGCGCAAACCCTTGCTCTATATTTGCTGTGGCTAATGCTTCACGGCCGCCACCTAAAATATCAACTGATGACATTGGACGAGGTGCATCGCTGCGAAATAACTGCGCGGCATCTTCTAATTTACTGTGAGTAGCTTCAGTCATGCGGTCATGAAGAAGTGCTGCAACTTGTGCTAACTGTTCTGCACTTAAATCACCTTCAACATAGTAAGCAATACCTCGCTCTACGCGATGAACTTGTTTAAGCCCACAGTTATGAGCGATATCTGTCGCTTTTGAAGCCCATGGCGAGATTGTACCAGGACGAGGCGTCACTAATACCAACTGACCTGCTGGCGCATGCTCAGCAATTGTTGGGCCGTAGGTTAATAACTTTTCAAGTTTGGTGTGCTCATCAGTGTTTAATGGCGATGTTAAATCGGCAAAGTGAGCGTATTCGGCATATACATTGGTGACAGGAAGTTGCGATTGTTGGCAACGCGCTAAAATTTTATTAACTCTGAACTCTGAAAGTGCTGGTGCACCACGAAGGATCAACATAAGTAATTTCACCCGGGGTTAGGGATTGAACGATATTTTAGGCGCGTATTATAGTCCAAATTACTCTCAGATTTAACTCAAAAATGCGCTTTTCATTAAATTAACTTTTTCTTTTTGTTTACACCTATTTTTTACTCACTGCGATTAAACGATAAGTGACGTAATCAGTAAGTTTTGTTATAACAGGAGATACGATGCTAAAGAGGCGAATATGTTGAAGATAAAGCTAATAACAATCATTACGTTAGTCATACTTTTGTGTGCATGTAATACACAAGAGCAATCAACACAGCTTGCCCAAATCAAATCTGAAAACAAAATTCGTATTGGTACACTTGCCAGTGCAAGTAATTACTATCAAGCCGTTCAAGGGGAGCAAGGATTTGAATTTGAGCTCTCTCAAGCGTTTGCAGACTACTTAGGGGTAGAGCTTGAAATTGTACCCTTTTTTAATTTATCCGAAATGTTTGCGCGCTTGGACAGTGGTGACCTCGATTTAATTGCCTCAGGGCTTACCTACAATAAAGTACGTGCTGAGCGCTATCGCTATGGCCCTACATACAGAACAATTAGCCAAAAATTAGTCTTTAAACAAGGCCGTGAACGCCCTCGTGATTTTGATGATTTAACCGGAAACTTCACCGTTATCGCTAAAAGTAGCCATTCATTAACATTAGAAGAAATTCAACAAACCAACTCAAACTTAAGCTGGAATGAAACCGAAGAGTTTGATGAAGAAGAATTACTGCAAGCAGTTATTGACGGCGAAATAGATTACACCTTAGCGGATTCACATACTTTAGCGCTATTTCGTCGCTATCACCCTAATTTAAGTATTGGCTTTTCAGTTACCCGAAATGATTCAATTGCATGGATACTAAGAAAGTCGAATGATGATTCCCTATACGCATTATTAGTCCCCTTTTTTGGTGAAGCAAAACAAAATAATCAACTTTATGTGCTCGAAGAAAAATACTTCGGTCATGTCCGCCAATTTAATTACGTTAATACCTTGGCATATATAGACGCAATTAAAGAAACACTGCCTAAATATCAACCTTGGTTTATGCAATATGCAGGTAGCCTAGATTGGCGCTTACTGGCAGCATTAAGTTATCAAGAGTCGATGTGGAACCCGCGTGCTAAGTCACCAACCGGTGTGCGTGGTATTATGATGCTAACAAGACGCACAGCAAAACAAGTCGGTGTAACAAACCGCTTAGAACCAGAGCAAAATATACGCGGTGGTGCACAATACTTAGCAAAATTAATTAAACGCGTCCCGGATCGAATCCCTCAACCGGATCGTACTTGGCTTGCACTTGCCGCCTATAATGTAGGTTGGGGACACGTTAACGATGCCCGTATTATTACCGAGCAACAGGGAGCTAGCCCTGATAAATGGGCCGACGTTAAAAAGCGCTTACCATTGTTAGTAAAAAAACGTCATTATCGTAATACCCGTTATGGCTATGCTCGCGGTGATGTAGCTGTGACCTATGTTGATAATATACGCCGCTATTACGATGCGCTTGTTTGGCTTGATGAAAATAATGCAATGGCGCCGATTACCTCAACAAATGAAACAGAAAAGAAAATCGTTAAACCAGATGATTCAGAGCAACGTACAAGTAATGCCGCTGAAGAAGAAAAAAAATAAATACGCAGCTTAGTAATTAACTGAACATCAGAAAATCAAATAGTTGTTTACTTGTAATCAATTATTCAATAATCTGGCTTAATTGTATAAAATTTTGTGTCATTACCAAGCACATAAGGATAAGTCATGCTTAAACGTAGACGTACACATCAACTTAAACGTTGTATAAAGCACTCAACCGCCACTCGTCGTCGAGTGATGTTAAGAAATTTACATAAAAAAATAATTTGGCGCCGCCGCATGTTTGCTATGCAGCAAATGGCTGAATTAGACGCCTTAATAGCAGCAGCTGACTAATCGCTGTTACTATTACGAGCGGCTTGCTTTGCCGCCTTTATTTGTGCTCGGCGACGCTTAAAAAAACTAGAAATAGTCTCTGCACATTGTGTTTCTAATACCCCACCCGTTATTTCTACCTGATGGTTTAAACGAGGTTCTTGTAAAAGGTTCATAATTGAACCAGCAGAACCCGTTTTAGCATCGGCTGCACCAAATACTAAGCGTTTAATTCGGCTATGTACTAATAAACCTGCGCACATAGAGCATGGCTCTAGCGTGACGTAAAGAGTACAGTCAATTAAGCGGTAATTATTAAGTACTTTTCCTGCTTCACGTACCGCTATCATCTCAGCATGAGCCGACGGGTCGTTATCAGTAATTGAACGATTATAGCCTGCGCTAATAAGCTGATTATCTTTAACAATTATAGCCCCTACCGGGATCTCATCTAGCTGCTCCGCTTGTTTTGCATACGCAAGCGCTTGTTCCATCCAATATTGGTCGTCAAATGGCTCTGTCATTATTATTACTTAACTATTTTTTATGCCGTAATTATACCAACTTAGCGCAATAAAATGCGTCATTGATCACTTTATTGCAAAAATAAAACAAATTTAAGTGGTTTGTCATGGCTCATAAGGCAGGATTTACGCTATAATCTCACGCTTTTTTTATTTAGCTCACAACACGGGTAGCAAATGAAATTTCCTGGACGCCGCAGGCATAAACATTATTTTCCAGTGGAAGCCAAAGATCCACTGACCAATCAACTTAACGCCACTGAGCGATTACACCGCAGCTATATTACGGGGATCGATCAAATCGTTGTTGATATAGAAGCTAAGGTTGACCAAGCTTTTCTCGATGAATTTCAATTGCGCCGAGGGATGTCGCAAGTTATAGATAATGACATCACCAATGCTTTATACGATCGCTTAAAACTAAACGACATGGTCGATTACGAATTCGCAGGCGGAACCGTTGGCAACACGATGCACAACTATTCCGTACTTGCTGATGACCGTTCAGTGCTATTAGGTGTAATGAGTGAAAACATAAAAATAGGCAGTTATGCTTATCGCTTTTTATGTAATAACTCAAGTCGCGTAGACTTAGACTACTTACAGCCTGTAGATGGTCCTATAGGCCGCTGTTTCACATTGATTGATGAAACGGGTGAACGCACCTTTGCCATTAGTGCTGGCCTAATGAATTATCTAAAGCCTGAGTCAATTGATAAAGAGCTAATCGAAGGCTCATCGGCATTAGTGATTAGCGCTTATTTAATGCGTACTCAAGGCGATGAAACCATGACCGAAGCGACCATGCAAGCAATCAAGTATGCTAACGATGCAGATGTACCGGTTGTATTAACACTCGGTACTAAGTTTCTTATCGAGCAGGATCCGACATGGTGGGCTAACTTTGTAGAAAAGCATGTTGATATCCTTGCTATGAACGAAGAAGAAGGCCAAGCAATTACTGGATTTGAAGATCCATTACTAGCTGCCGACAAAGCATTAGACTGGGTTGATTTAGTAATTTGTACTGCCGGTGAAAAAGGCTTATTTATGGCCGGTTTTGTTGATGACAGTTTCAAACGCGAAACAGAGTATCCACTTTTGCCTGGTGCTATCCCTGACTTTAATCGTTATGAGTTTTCACGTGCAATGCGTAAAGTTGACTGTGAAAACCCAATAAAGGCATATAGTCATACTGCTCCGTTTATGGGCGGGCCTGACTCGATTAAAAATACCAACGGCGCTGGTGATTGTGCTTTAGCCGCTGTATTGCATGACTTATCAGCGAATGTTTATCATAAGTTGAACGTTGCTAATTCAGCAAAACATCAGCAACAAGCGATTACCTACTCTTCGCTCGCTCAAATTAGTAAATACGCCAACCGTGCAAGTTACGAAGTGCTGGTTCAGCATTCTCCACGCTTATCACGTGGCTTACCAGAGCGCGAAGATTGTTTAGAGCAAGTGTATTGGGATCAATAAAATCCCAATGCACTAAGCGTATTTAAAATATCGATATATCAAGCTTTTTAGATAGCAGCTCTAATGCTGCTATTCCTGCGACTGAATTACCAAAAGAGTTTAATCCTGGGGAATACACTGCCACAGTAAATCTATTCGGTAACACCGCCAATATAGTGCCAGAAACACCTGATTTGCCCGGCATTCCTACTCGATAACCAAAATCACCCGCCGCATCATATAAACCACTGGTAAATAACAACGAATTTAGTTGCTTATTCTGACGACTAGAAAGCACTCGTTTAGAAGAACTGTAATCTATCCCTTTATTAGCTAAAAAATTGTACGCCTTAGCAAGTTCGATACAATTAAGTTCTATGGCACAAAAATTAAAGTATGACCACAGCACATCATCAACTTCATTTTCAAAGTTACCGAATGATTTCATTAAGTGTGCCATTGCCGCATTTCGATGCCTAAACTCATACTCTGAATTAGCCACTTGTTTATCTATTACGATACTTCGATTACCAGATAAATCGCGAAATGTTTCCAGCATAGAGTGCATGGGTGCTGATAAACGACTATATAAAGCATCACAGGTAACTATGGCACCCGCATTAATAAATGGGTTACGGGGTATGCCTTTTTCAAACTCAAGCTGTGTCAGTGAATTAAATGCTGTTCCAGAGGGCTCTTTACCCACTCTACTCCATAGTTCATCGCCATAACGTTGCAGCGCTAATGTAAGAGTCATTACTTTAGAAACAGATTGAATAGTAAAACGCTGTTCACAATCACCCGCGCAAAATATCTCCCCCTCAGTGGTGTAAATGGCAATAGAAAACTGCTCAAGATCAACTTCAGCAAGAGCAGGGATATAATCAGCAACCTTACCTTGGCTCAATAAAGGTTTAACCTCTTGAGTTATCTCATTTAGCACTCGTTGATAATCACTGGTTGGCAATAGACACCTCAATAATATGCAAAGTTAAAATCAAATTTTAACACGTAGGATCTATAACTGCATGAGAATGTTAAGTCTATAAGTTATTAGTAATCTGATAGGAAGCATATACATGATGAGATTGGCTGGCAGTCTCTTTTTTTAAGATATTGCGTAATTCATCTTCAAATTTAAAACAATAAAAAACCAGCATTTTGCTGTAACGTGGTTCTGTTATTTGGAGCCAGTGCGCTAATTTATAGCGACAATACAATAGAACATCCCACTTTTTTGTTTAGTTCCAAGCTGTTTTGTTTGATGTATAGGAATACGAATGCCATGGAGCACAAGATATGCAAGAGCGGCCACTACTAAGTTCCATATACAGTCTTGGCTTGATGTTTTTCTTTATCTCAGACAACAAAAACCCGTTACATTGCTGTAACGGGTTTCTTTAATTGGATCCTGGTAATGTCATGGTGCCCACAGCGGTAGAAAGTCACATAGCAAATGCGACACTATCATTGTGTCGGGGCGGCCTTGTGCGGGGCTCGCCTTTGAGCTGTTTAGGAATACGAATGCCGTGGAGCACAGGATGTACGAGAAAGGCCACCACTGAGTTCGGCATGGGCTCTTGGCTATTTATTAAATCCCAGACAGCAAAAAACCCGTCACATCGCTGTAACGGGTTTCTCTTATTTGGATCCTGGTAATGTCCTACTTTCACATAGCAAATGCTACACTATCATCGGCGCTGTTTCGTTTCACTACTGAGTTCGGCATGGGGTCAGGTGGGTCCAAAACGCTATTGTCACCAAGAAAATTCTTTTCAATTTTCTTATTATTTATTTTTAAATTTAAAGTCTTTCGACTAAATTTGGAGCCTGGTAATGTCCTACTTTCACATAGCAAATGCTACACTATCATCGGCGCTGTTTCGTTTCACTACTGAGTTCGGCATGGGGTCAGGTGGGTCCAAAACGCTATTGTCACCAAGCAAATTTGGTGTAAGTTCGATTTAATCGAGCTTACT